>NZ_JAATOD010000002.1:300000-522790 GCF_014229645.1 Listeria swaminathanii
TAACATGGGGAAATACATACATAGAATATAAAGGGAAGTGATGTAATGAAAAAATTAACGAATGTCTTTTGGGGAGCAGGTTTTTTAGTTCTCTTAGCTGTTTTATTTGGCGCTTTTTTGCCAGAGCAATTTGAGACACTTACAACAAATATCCAAAAATTTCTAACGAGTAATTTCGGTTGGTACTATTTAATCGTTGTCGCGATTATTATTATCTTCTGCTTATTTTTAGTTTTAAGCCCGATTGGCACGATTCGACTCGGAAAGCCTGGCGAAGAACCGGGGTATAGCAATAAATCTTGGTTCGCCATGTTATTTAGTGCAGGAATGGGGATTGGCCTTGTTTTCTGGGGTGCTGCTGAGCCATTATCTCACTATGCTGTTCAAGCTCCGGGCGGGGAAGTTGGTACACAAGCTGCCATGAAAGACGCGCTTCGTTATTCTTTCTTTCATTGGGGCATTTCCGCTTGGTCGATTTATGCGATTGTAGCTCTAGCACTTGCTTACTTTAAATTCAGAAAAAATGCGCCTGGTTTAATAAGCTCCACTCTTTATCCAATTTTAGGGAAGCATACAAAAGGCCCGATTGGTCAACTGATTGATATTATCGCTGTTTTTGCGACGGTTATCGGGGTTGCAACCACGCTTGGCCTTGGCGCACAACAAATTAATGGTGGGCTTACTTACTTATTTGGCGTTCCAAACAATTTTACAGTTCAATTTACGATTATTGTCATTGTTACTATTTTATTTATGTTATCGGCAATGTCTGGACTTGATAAAGGGATTCAGCTGTTGAGTAATGTAAATATTTATGTGGCTGGGGTGTTGCTAGTTTTAACGCTCATTCTCGGTCCTACACTTTTCATTATGAATAATTTCACCAATTCGTTTGGTGGTTACTTGCAAAATATTATCCAAATGAGCTTCCAGACCGCACCTGATGCGCCTGATGCTCGAAAATGGATTGACTCATGGACTATTTTTTACTGGGCTTGGTGGCTTTCCTGGTCGCCGTTTGTCGGGATATTCATTGCGCGAATTTCACGCGGTAGAACCATTCGCCAATTTTTGCTCGGAGTTATCGTTCTTCCCTCTTTAGTCAGTGTGTTCTGGTTTGCTGTATTTGGCGGCTCAGCGATTTTTGTCGAACAACATACAAACTCTGCGCTTTCAAATTTAGCGACAGAACAAGTACTCTTTGGGGTATTTAATGAGTTTCCGGCTGGAATGGTGTTATCAATTGTCGCGATGATTTTAATTGCTGTCTTCTTTATAACTTCAGCGGATTCTGCCACATTTGTTCTCGGCATGCAAACAACTGGCGGCTCTTTAAACCCACCGAACTCCGTCAAAGTGACTTGGGGACTTTTACAAGCAGGAATTGCGAGTGTGCTACTTTACGCAGGCGGATTAACAGCTCTTCAAAATGCGTCAATCATAGCAGCCTTTCCGTTTTCGATTGTTATTCTCTTAATGATTGTTTCCTTATTCGTTTCTTTAACAAGGGAACAAGAAAAACTTGGCTTATACGTTCGACCGAAAAAATCACAACGTTCCCAACTATAACAAAAAGGGATGAAAATCTAGTTTTAGATTTTCATCCCTTTTTTCATCCTTTTTTCTGCTTTGCCGCGATTATTTCACGATAGCTACGAGTTTGTTTAGGATATTTTTTCCGAAAGAAATGTTGCGAAACGACTGCTAACACGAGTGAGATGGCGGTAATTGGAATAGAACTTCTAAAAATACCGACCATTAGTAATAAAGCACTGGCAAATAACGTTGCATTAAAAAGGAATTTTTCCATTGGTTACTCCTCCAAATTGTAGTTTAATTCGTGGTCATGAGCTAATTTTTTAATACCTAAAGCATCGAATACTAAAGCTTTTTCCGCAATATAGGCATTATATTCAATCCGTTCTAGCATATCGTATGCTTTATGGAGCGAAGTGTCTAACACAACAATTCCATGTTTATTTAATAGACTTGCACTTGGAACTGCTTTTTCACCTAGCTCGATAACATGCTTACGAACGATTTCAGCAAGTTCTGGACTAGTCGCTGGTGCAAATTCGAGTGTTGGAATTTGGCCGATTTTTTGTGTTGCTTCTGTTAAGTTCGGCAGTTCCATACCAAGCGTTGCGAATAACATTGATTCTTTTGGATGAGCATGAAGTACACAGCCAATTTTTGGATTTTCTACGTAGCAAGCGCGGTGTAAGTTAATTTCTCTTGTAACTCTTCCGTCTCCTTCTACGACTTCATTATTGTTATCCACTACAAGGATTTCATATGGGGAAAGATCGCAAAGTTTTGCTTGACTCATAAGTGTTGGTGTCATAATAATATGTTCGCTATTCATGCGCACACTTACATTTCCTCCAGCAGCATTTGTTTCAAAGCGGTCAAACATCGTCTTCACTATTTTGGCTAAATCTTCACGTTCTTTTTGGTATAACATACTATCTCTCCTCCAATTGTATAATACTTACTTGATTCTTTAATTTTCCAGCAGCTTCTAAATCAAAGCTTGAACTATCTTTTTGCATGACTTTGCTGGCTGAGCAACCTGTCGCGACTTTTAACGTTTCTGTAATCGGCATATTCATTGCAAGTCCTGCGATAAATGCACCGACAAACACATCGCCAGCCCCTGTATCATTGCGTTCCTGCACTTTTGGCGGAATAACTTGATACAATTTGCCATTATGTGCGCACATTGATCCTTTTGCTCCAAGCGAAACGACTAGATAGGGAATTTTCTTGGCTAAAGTGCGAATGTTTTCTTCCAGTGAATTCGTCTTTTCATCTAAAATGGCAAGCACCTCGTCTTCATTTGGTTTAATGAAATCGACGCCCATTTCGACGGCTAAGTTTAAATAATCACCGGAATTATCGCATCCGAGAAACGCGCCTGTCGCTTTGACAGTTCTTAGTAGTTCTTTAAAATCAGATAATGTATAATGAGGAGGCGGAGATCCAGCAATCACCACCATGTCCTCTTTTTTAACTTTTTTAGCGATTTGTTTTAAAAGGTTCACTTTGTTGGTCTGACTTACGGTAAAACCAGCTTCTGGTATCATGGTGCTGCCATTCGTGTCATCACTCAAGACGACGAAGCATTCTCTTGTCGAAGTTCCAGCTTCTACAAGGAAATCATGGTTGATATGTTTTTCTTTTAGAATGGCATATAGTTTGTCGAGATTGTCTGATCCCGCAATTCCAAGTGCTTCATTTTTAATTCCGAATTTCGATAGCACGCCCGAAACATGAAGCCCCTTTCCCCCGCAATCAAATTCTGTTTTTTTGACTCGATTAGTCTTCCTTTTTTCCAACTCTCCATTAATGAAAAGCAACCGGTCAATAGCTGGATTTAATGTTATCGTGTAAATCATCTCATCACTCCTATTTCTTAAGAGCTAGCTTTTTCTAGTTCAATAGTTCGTTTTTTCATCATTTTCACGTAGAATACTAGTAATAGTACCCAAATCGCGACAAAAATAAGTCCTAAAATAGTGAACTGTGCTGCTTCTGCAAAAACATAACGGAACACTGGATACTCAAGCGTACTCCAAGTAATTTGTTGTCCAGCTTTAAGCGAAATCGCGCCTGTTGAATGCGCTAAGTCTGTAATCGATCCTGCGAAGAAAGTTGATACATATAAGAAAATTGGTGTTGTTATTGTTCCGAGGATAATCATACGAATCAAGTTTCCGCCTGTTACGATAAGTGCTGGTGCGCATAACGAAATATTTAATATTCCGGCAAATGGTAAAACGCCATTTCCTGGTAAAATTAGCGCGAAGATAAGCGTAACTGGAACCATAAGAACGATAGCTACCCATACTTCACTACATCCTGCTAAAATCGGCCAATCTAGCCCAATGAACAATTCACGATTTTTAAATTTACGTTTCATGAATTCAGAAATACCATCAGATAGTGGGGATAAAGCTTGCATAAATAGTTTCGCAACCATCGGGAATAGTGTTAATGCCGCAGCAGCTTGCATGGCTAACATCAACGTTTTCGCTACATCATAACCAGCTGCAATCCCTAGAAGTCCACCGATAATAAAGCCCATCACATGGTTTTCGGCAAAAATACCAATTTTATCTTTTAATGCATTGGCATCCATATCTTTACGTAGTGCTGGAATTTTCTTCAGTAACCAGTCAATTGGCATTAAGAAAATACAGAAAATCATCATACCGTGAGAAACGGTTACACCAGGAATCCCATTTAATTCTTGAATTTGACGTTGGTTGGCATCACATAGAATTAGTTCCGTAACAATTTGAATTCCGGCAACAATAAATGCCAAGTAAACATTTTGTGTTACGCCAATAATAAGTACCGCTGTTAAAATTTTTCCCCAAACGTTCCATAAATCGACATTCAAGGTTTTCGTTTTATTAATAACAAGCATAATGGCGTTAATACCAAGCTGTAGCGGGAACATCAAGAAGGCAAATGGCCACGCCCAAGCAAGTGTTGCCATCGACGTCCAGCCTCCGTCTAGAATGCTTAAATTAATCCCGGTTCTCTCTGCAAGTCCTTGTGCAGCTGGTGTTAAAGCTTCAATCATAAAGCCGATAACGATGTTCATCCCAAGGAAAGCGACCCCTAAAATAATCCCCGCACTTACTGCGTCTCTCACTTTCATTCGTACGATTAGCCCAATAATAATCATCAGTGCTGGAACAAAAACGGCAGCTCCAAGGTTCAAAATAAACTGTATAACTGATTGTAATGACTCCATTTTTTCACGCTCCCTATTTTATCTGTTTATTTTTATTTTAAGGCGTTCAGTAATTTTTCTGTTTCTTCGTCCATGCCCATGCCAGTTAAGAAAGCAATACCATTTAATGTGGGAATATCAAATTCTTTGTTTGCTTTTGTAATCGCCACATATACATCACTTGTTTTAATATGTTGTTCAAGTGACTTAATATCTACTGCTTCAACTGTCGCGCGAACTCCCTTTTCTTTTAAAATACGTTCTACTTTTGATGCGACTGTTTGACTTGTTGCCACTCCTGATCCACATGCTACGATAACTTTTTTCATTGTAATCACTCTCCAAATTGTTTTTTTAGGAAATCACATAAAGTATTGCTATCATTTATTTCTTTTATTTGTTCCACAAAGTCTGCTTCCATAAATTTTTCCATGATACTTGAAAGCAGTGGAACTTGATCTTGGGGATTTTTGATTCCTAACATGAAAATTACTTCGACATCAATCCACTTATCTACCGTTCCCATTTGAACAAAAGGAATCGGTGTAGAAAGTTTATTTACGAGTACAAAAGGCCGTTTTACATAAATTGTATCTGTATGAGGAATTGCGATTTTGATGCCATTCATCTCGAGTCCAGTAGGAAAAACTACTTCTCGGCTTGTTACCGCTTCTCTAAAAGTTGGCTCTACATACTGCTCTTTCTCTAATATATTGCTCGTGTATTCAAAAAGTTCTGCCTGACTCTCGTATCTTGAATTTATCAGGGTTAACTCTTTTTGAAACAAATCATGGTAATCCACGCGACGCTCACCCCCTTTCAAGGATTTCAACGATTTTCTTTTTGTTAGTAGAAGCGAGAAGTTCCGCTAATCTCTCTGGCTGCAAGAAAATTTCGTTCAATTTTAGTAATAGTGGTATGTGCTTGTTTTGTTCGGATGGAGCTAGGGCAATCATGATTTTGACCGCTTTGTTCCCGGGTGTCCTTGTGTCCGCTTTCATTATCATCAACTGAATATCTTGCTTGATTACGCCATTCGCCGGTTTGGCATGTGGCAAGTAAATATTCGGACCAATCATCATCTGCTCATAATTTTGATAGAAGATTTCTTCGCAAGTATGAATGTAACAAGTATCCACTGTTCCGCGTTCTAGCATTGGTGAAAATGCCGCCGAAACCAGCCTCTCCCACTCAAGCGGAGTTTCTAAAAAATGAATCTGTTCTTCGGTAATCCTCATTTGTTCAGGCTCTTTTTTCTCCACGGGCTGCTCTTTTTTGCTAAAAAACGATTCTACTTTTGCTTGCACTAAGCGAATATTTTCTTCCGGAATTTCATCTTTTAGCATGGCAAGTAGTTCTTTGGTTTTTTTATGACTGTCCATTTCGATGGCCTTGTCGACTTGTTCTCTAAGGATTTGTCGGCTATCTTTACTTAAAATCGACGGGATCACAAAAATGGTGGCATTACTTTGGACTGGAACGGTTGTAAAAATAAAATCGATATCACGCGCGACCGTATTTAATTGCCGCACCGCATAAGCTCCTTGAAAATCAATATTCGGAAACATCATTTTCAAGTTTTCTAACAGTAATTTGGAAATGGATGTACCACTTTTACAAAGGACGACTGCGCGGAATATCGGCTGTTCCGTTTCCTCGATTTGATACATCCATCCAAGAACTATCATCGAAAGATACACAATTTCTTCTTCCGACCACTTACGGCCAACCAGTTTTTCAAAAGGTTTAGAGGCTTTTTCTACAATGTTGAATGTTGGGGTGTATTCTTTGATAAATTGTTTTTTAAGCGGATTATTGATTTGAAATCCTAAAATTGTCCGGTAAATTGCTGGTCTGACATGTAAAATCACTTTTTCTTTAAATTCGTTTTTCTTCATGATTTCAGTCGCAAAATACATTTCAAGTAAGCGGATGAACTCATCGACTGCGTAGGCAATTTCTTCACTGTCTGAGAAATGAAGTGCCGACTCGACTAGGTTCGAAGCGAGTACTTGTAACGATAAGTACAGCAAATCATTTTCACTTAAAAAGTCGTAACCCCAAAACATTTCTTTCATTATCGGGAACTCGCGGGTATTTTTGATGTCATACATTTCAATTTTAAATGTCCATTTTTTATTTGTTACGTTGGACCGTTTGATGATGCCGTGGAGGATATAGGGCAATTCCTCCATTTGTTCATCTGTAAATGTAATTTGGAGTTTACTTTCGACTTTTTCGAGCCGTTTCTTTAGCAAAAAGACTTCGCTAACTGTAATAAGCTTCTTTTCATCAAGTACGAATTTTCCGTACGGGGTCTGCACGACTTCGCGAATGAGTTCCGCTAGTAAATTACGAATCAAGAATTCTGAACCGGAAACTGCATAACCATCTTTTCGCGAGTAATCTAGTTGTATTTCAAATTCATGCAAGCTTTCCTTAATACTTTTCACATCTGTTAACATCGTATTTTTACTTACATAAACGTATTCCGCAAGCGCGCCGAGTGACATGTAATGATTGTGAAGCAGTAATTTAATCATAATTAGTTTGCGACGAATATTTACCTCATAAAACGAAAACAGCTGTTGTTCTTCTGCCGTTAAAAGCCGGTAACAAGCTTCCCTACATACATCTGTAACAAAAATCATGTCATGGTCAATCAAAATTGGTTCTGACTTTAGTAGATGGTTTATTTGTGTAATCTGTGCGCTAATTGCTTCTTTTGATACCTTAAAATTTTTGGAAACATTTCTAAGATTCACTTGCCGATTCAAGAGCAGATAAGTAATTAATTCCTTACAATTCTGTTCCATCTACTTTCCCCTCCCTTATACTAATAGTAAATGATAACCCTTACATAAAAATGCTGATTCATCACAACTTCGCTTTTGGCAGAAAGATTTATTGTGATGAGTAACATTTTTGGGTCTCTTTCTATTATAGATTAGAAGCTATTAGAGGGGAATATGAAAAAAGTGCAACTCAGCATTAACTCACGCTTCGTCGCACTTTTTTCCCATTATTATTTGCTGTAAAATTTTTGCTACTTGTACCGCTTCTCCCTTTTTTAATCGTGCATAAGTCACACGGATGACAGCTTCTTTTACCCCGAATAAAAATCCCGGCATCACGAGCAAATCATGCGCTAAAAAAATATCAAAATCGCGGATTGAGCGAAATTCGATTGGCAACTTCACCCATAAATGAAATCCACCTTTTGGCCGAATAAATTCCAGCTCATCTGGTAAAATGGTTTCGAAAGCTTCAATCAAATCGTCGCGCCTTTTTTCTAACACTTGATGCAATTGTTTTAAGTGGGCACTATATCCGGATGTGTTTAACACGCTATTCGCCAGTACTTGCGGAAAAATACTTAAACCAAAATCCATTTCTTGCCTTGCGAGTGCGAGTCGTTCAATCACTGCTGTCGGTCCAATTAGCCAGCCAATCCGCGTGGTTGACCCCATAATTTTCGAAAGCGAGCCAATATACAACACATTATCGGCATCCAGCTGTTTTAATGGCACAGGAATGTCTTTATCAAGCGCCGCCAGTTCGGAAAATGGATCATCTTCCACAATCGGAATTTGCAAGTGCGCACAAATTTTCACCAGTTCTTTGCGTCGTTCCAAACTCATCACGAGCCCAGTCGGATTTTGAAACGTCGGATTAACAAAAACCATTTTGACACGATGCTTATGGTATAAATCGCGTAACTCAGAGATGATCACACCATCCGCGTCCATCGGCAAAGCAAAAATCCGCAACCCTGCAGATTGAAATAACGACAGCGAATAAAAATAAGACGGCGACTCAATCGCTACAGCATCGCCCGGTTTTAATAAACATTGCGTAATTAAAAATAAAGCTTGTTGTGCTCCTGATGTAATAAAAATTTGCTCTGGTCGCGAATTCAATCCGTAGGCGGCCTTCATTTGTTTTTGAATCGTTTCTCGCAAAGGCCTGTAACCCGCTTCGTCTTCCAGTTGCTCCTCGGCAATAAAAGACTGCCACGAAAGACTCGGCGTTTCCATTTTCGGCGTCATTTCCAGTGGAAGTTCCCCGGTTGCAGCATCAATCACCCGTTCCGCATCCACTCGTTCCATGACTCCCGCTTGACGAATATAAGGAACAGCTGGTGTAAAACCGCCTTGTGTCAAATAATGGCGCCAATTCGTCGACTGCCCGGCAAAAAGCCCCCATTTTTCCGCATTAACCGTTGTTCCACTACCTTGTTTGCGAATGATAACAGCCCGCGCCGTAAGTTCATCCAGCGCCCGCACAACCGTCGAACGATTCACGCCAAACAACTCCGCCAACTGTCTTTCTGGAGGCAACTTTTCTTCTGGCAAAAGTTCACCATTCATAATTTTCGTTTCGATTAAATCAACAATTTGTAAATAAATCGGTAAACTGGAATTTTCACTTAACTGCCACATCGGCACATTCCTCCTATATAAATTGGATGGAGAAAACAACATCCAATTGGCTGTTTTTACGAAATGGCTTTTAGCTTATCATAATAGTCAGGTAATTTCAATTAACTTTGATGGAGGTTGTTACTATGGAGAAAAAAGTTGGTACAGATCGTGTAAAACGTGGCATGGCGCAAATGCAAAAAGGTGGCGTCATTATGGATGTAGTTAATGCTGAACAAGCAAAAATCGCGGAAGAAGCTGGTGCAGTTGCCGTTATGGCACTTGAACGGGTTCCTTCCGATATTCGTGCAGCCGGTGGTGTCGCTCGAATGGCTGACCCTCGCATTGTCGAAGAAGTAATGAATGCTGTATCTATCCCTGTTATGGCAAAAGCCCGTATCGGCCATATCACAGAAGCGCGCGTCCTAGAAGCAATGGGCGTGGATTATATTGATGAAAGTGAAGTATTAACTCCCGCCGATGATGAATTCCATTTATTAAAATCAGATTTCACCGTTCCTTTCGTATGTGGTTGCCGAGATATCGGTGAAGCACTGCGCCGTATTGGTGAAGGTGCTGCCATGCTCCGTACAAAAGGAGAACCCGGAACTGGTAATATCGTCGAAGCTGTCCGTCATATGCGCCAAGTAAACGGCCAAATCCGCCAAATCGCTGGTATGACAGATGATGAATTAATGGTTGCCGCTAAAAACTTCGGTGCTCCGTATGAATTAATCAAAGAAATTAAAACACTTGGCAAACTTCCGGTCGTTAATTTTGCCGCCGGTGGTGTTGCGACTCCCGCTGATGCTGCACTAATGATGGAACTTGGAGCAGACGGTGTTTTCGTTGGATCAGGTATCTTCAAATCCGACAACCCAGCAAAATTCGCCAGCGCCATCGTCCAAGCCACTACTTATTATACAGACTATGAATTAATCGGAAAACTGTCCAAAGAGCTAGGTTCCCCGATGAAAGGAATCGAAATGTCTCGCCTTAATCCAGAAGACAGAATGCAAGATCGGAGTATTTAATATGAAAAAAATTGGTGTACTTGCACTTCAAGGTGCAGTCGATGAGCATATCCAAATGATTGAATCTGTCGGTGCTCTCCCTTTTAAAGTAATGCGTTCAAGCGATTTAGATGGACTTGACGGGCTTGTTTTACCCGGCGGAGAAAGTACCACGATGCGCAAAATAATGAAGCGTTATGATTTAATGGAACCTATCCGCGCATTTGCAAGTGAAGGGAAAGCTATTTTTGGAACTTGTGCTGGGCTTGTCCTTTTATCCAAAGAAATTGAAGGCGGCGAAGAAAGCCTTGGATTGCTTGACGCTACCGCAGTTCGTAATGGTTTTGGACGTCAGAAAGAAAGCTTTGAAGCCGAATTAAATGTAGAAACATTTGGTGCAACTCCCTTTGAAGCCGTGTTTATCCGTGCTCCCTACTTAATTGAACTAAGCGATGAAGTCACCATATTAGCGACAATTGACGAGAGAATCGTCGCTGCCCAACAAGCGAATATTCTCGTAACCGCCTTCCATCCTGAATTAACTAATGACAATCGTTGGATGCGTTACTTCCTCGAAAAAATGGTATAAAAAAACACAGCGGAAATCTAAACGATGATTTCCGCTGTGTTTTTTATTTATTTTGCCATAGATTCTATATATGATTTCGCATCTTTTTCCGGAATTCCCTCATAAATATAAAATTCATACATGTATTTCTCTAATGCTGGAAGATACTTCGATACATCTTCGCCAGATCTTCTCATTTTATTAATATTAATCAAAGAAGCATCAATATTTTTTCTTTGTGCCTTCGTCAAATCTTCATAAGGAATATTTTTTTCGTAATAAGAAACCATAACATCCTTACTAATGTCTTTTCGATAAGAATCTCCAACAAACATAAGTACAATTCCCGCTACTACACAAAGGCCTAAAACAATCCCCATTGTGCTAGTAGGGCGAAATCTCCCTTTTGTGGATGAGCGTAGAATGTTAATAATAAGTACGCCAATAGGATAAACTAAAACTAGCGCTCCTCCTAAATACATCATTAATTCACCAGTATTTTGTATCATTAATAATCCTCCTTATAAAATAATTCATTGGTGTCAAAACTTTCTTGAAGACTTGTAACAAGAGGATTATCAATATCAAAGCATCGTTCAATCATTCTGGCATTCGAAAACTCCGTCTCCCAGATTCCCAGAATTACTTTACCATTACGTTTTACATCATATACCCGATATACTTGGGCTTGTCTTGCATCCATAACCCCATTGTAATCGTATAGTTTCGCTTCAATAGAATCGATTTTATGAAACCAGATAATTTTCTTTTTAATTAAGTTACCACTTACTATCGCATTTTTATATAATTTCACATAATTCGTAGCATTCAGCGTACACCAAACAAACCAGATAGCTAAAATTGCCAACATAATCAATTTACTATTAATAGAACCCCGATAAAAAATCCCAATAACAAGCATAATTAAGCAAATAAAAATAGGCAGGATAAAGCGCCCACTCTTGCTTCTTTTCAATAGAAGAATAAGTTCGCCCAGTTCCTCCACACCCGTATTAGACTTATTAAAAAATACTTTAAACATAGAAAACTTGTTCTCAAATTCTTGTTGCAGTTTCTGTTTTCGCTGCCTATTTATCCTGTTTGCAAATAGTATTGCTAATCCTACAAATAAAGCAACACCTAAGAGAGATAACCAGCGGACTAAATTCTCGTCCATGTTCTACAATCCTTTCTTTTTATCAATTCAAGTTTACATAGCAAAAAGGACATCATCCCCCAAATCTATTGCTACACAATGAATTATTATAGCATAAGGAAAATAGCAAATTGATAAAATCTTAGAAAAATAGTTGTGAAAATGTGACGAAAATATGAATACCGATTAAACAATTCCCTTTCTTTACTACTAAAACAGGAAAGAAATCAACGTTTTAAAAATCCACTTTTTTCTATCTTATCAATACCTGCCCATGAAACTGCTTCAAATCAGCCAGAAAATCCTCATGCTGCTTATTAACTAATCGAGGTACCTCATCTTCTTTAAAGTATCTAAGTTCAACAGTCTCCTCATCCCCAGCAGCTAATTCCCCACTCACATATTCCAGTTCAAAAAAGAACGATATCGGCTGCGCTCTATCTCCATTTGGATAACTATCTTCATATTTAGAATATATCCCGATTAATGAGGTTACTTTAACACAGAGCCCAGTCTCTTCTAAATACTCCCTGATTAGCGCTTCTTCAAAAGATTCCCCCAGTTCAATCGCTCCGCCGGGAAATCCCCACAAATTCTTATCTGCTCTTTTTTGTAGAAGCAGCTTTCCTTGTTTATCTCTAAGGCAACCACTTACAAAGTTTAGTATTACTTTCTCATGACCTACTTTTTCTCTGATCCAATTAATATAGTTCATCGACTTTTCCACCTTTTAAATATTTTCCTATGTAAGAGATAATCTTAACCAAATTATACTACAAATTTAAATACTGAAAAATAGATTCCATTTCCTAAAAAGGGTAAAAAAATAGGAATCTTATCTAAGCCATTTTACTGACTCTAAACAAGATTCCTGCTTTTTTATAGTTTAAATAGTAAATCGCGTTTTATTTATTCACTGCTTGTGCCGCAGTAATCAACGTTAAGTTATAAACGTCATCTGTATTACAACCGCGAGATAAATCGTTCACTGGTGCGTTTAAGCCTTGTAAAATTGGGCCAACTGCTTCAAAGTTACCTAAACGTTGTGCAATTTTGTAGCCGATGTTTCCTGCTTCTAGGCTTGGGAAGATGAATACATTTGCGTCCCCTTTAATAACAGAACCTGGTGCCTTTTTCTCAGCAACAGTTGGTACGAATGCCGCATCAAATTGGAATTCGCCGTCTAATGTTAATTCAGGTGCTTTTTCTTTTGCAAGTGCTGTTGCTTCTACTACTTTTTCCGTTTCATCGGATTTAGCAGAACCTTTTGTCGAGAAGCTTAACATAGCAACGCGTGGGTCAATGCCGAAAATTTCTGCTGTTTCCGCACTAACAATCGCGTTTTCCGCTAAGTCTGCTGCAACTGGGGCGATATTGATAGCTACATCGCTGAATAAGTAGCGTTCTTCGCCACGAACCATAATCATCGCACCAGCAACTTTACTTACGCCTGGTTTTGTTTTAATGATTTGTAGTGCAGGGCGAACCGTGTCACCAGTAGAGTGAGCCGCACCACTTACAAGACCTTCTGCTTTTCCTGTGTATACAAGCATTGTTCCAAAATAATTTGGATCAACTAGCATTTTACGAGCAGCTTCTTCAGTTGCTTTACCGTTACGACGTTCTACAAATGCAGCCACTAATTCATCAAAAAGTGGATCTGTCGCAGGTTCATGAATAGCGATTCCTTCAACCGAAACGCCAATTTCTTTTGCTTTTGCTTCAATCTCGGCTTTATTTCCAAGTAAGATTGGTTGTACAATATTTTCTTTTTGCAGACGTGCAGCTGCTCCAACAATACGTTCATCTGTTCCTTCAGGTAATACAATGCGCACGTTTTTCCCAGTAACTTGTCCTTTGATCGTAGTAAATAAATCACTCATGTGTTATTTTCCTCCATTAATATACATATTATAGTTACCATTTTACTATAAAAAGGAGCAACTTGACAGAAAAAAAGCGATTAAAAACAGCTCCAGCACTTATTTCCGTGTATCAATACAGAGGGGAAAAGGCATGCTCCTTAGGTAAAAGAGCATCGTTCTGCGCAGAAGTTTTTTTGCTGTTATACCCTACTATTTTGCTATTCTACTAATAAATCTAAAAAAACACTTCATATTAAAGTCTGTTCGTGATAAAATGAACATAGTTGATAATGATTATCATGTTCAATGCATAACATAAAAGGAGGCCTACTAGCTTATGCAATTAAATGAAACTGCTGTCGGTGAAAAAGTTCGCATCTCAGAATTAAAAATAGAGAACGCGATGCTTAAACGTCGCTTACTTGCACTTGGTTGCGGCGAAGGTTGTGATATTTGTATCAAACAAAAAGGACTATTTGGTGGTCCCTGTACTTTTGAAACAAAAGGGCAATATATCAGTATTCGACAATGTGATGCTTGTGCCATTATGGTGGAACGCAGATGAGTCAAAATACATATTGTTTACTTGGAAACCCGAATACCGGAAAAACTTCTTTATTTAATGCATTAACAGGCTCTTATGAATATGTCGGGAACTGGAGCGGAGTTACCGTCGAAAAGAAAATCGGCACATTGCGCTCAAAAACAGGAAAATTAATTGATTTACCTGGCATTTATGATTTAAATCCTATTTCTCGTGATGAAACGGTTGTCACTAGATTTTTATTAGAAGAAAAATTTGATTGTATGTTAAATATTGTCGACTCCTCGCAAATTGAGCGGAATTTAAATTTAACGATTCAGCTGCTTGAATTCGGCGCACCTGTCGTGATGGGACTGAATATGATCGATGTGGCTGCTGGACGCGGTATCCATTTAAACATCCAAAACTTAGCGAAAAAACTGCGTATTCCGATTTTGCCAGTCGTTGCTCGGTCCGGAAAAGGTACCGATGATATCTTAACTACTTTATCGGAAAAACACGTGGCACCTGCGATTCCGCTTGTTTTACCATACGGAGAACCCGCGGAAAAAGCGATTGCCGAAATCCAAACTTTAACAAAAGATTTGATTCCAGCTAAACAATCTCGCTGGCTTGCCGTACAATTTCTCTCCAAAAATGAGGTCACAGAAGAATTTTTAGCAGCTACTCCAGCTTTCGAACAATTACAACAAATCAGAGCAGCACTCGACATAGCACTTGATGGCAAACTAGAAAATCATTTCCACCAAGTTCGTGTTAATTACATTCATGATATTTGTTTGACCTCGGTCGAATATACGCGTAATTCGGATATTCCATTTTCAGACAAACTCGATAAAATTTTCACGCATAAGTTTTTCGGGATTCCGATTTTCCTAGGTATTATGTGGTTAATTTTCCAAATAACCTTTACTTGGGTTGGCGCACCGCTGTCCGATTTGCTGGACGGTTTTATCGGAGGATCGCTGACGGATTGGGTGACATCTTTCTTGACGACCATCGGCGCATCTGGCTTTCTCGTTGATCTTGTTGCAGATGGAATTATCGCTGGGGTTGGTGGTGTGCTCGTTTTCGTTCCCCAAATCTTGGTTATCTTCTTCTTTATTTCCGTCCTAGAAGATTCCGGATATATGGCGCGGATAGCCGTTGTAATGGACCGAGTAATGGAAATTTTCGGCTTAAATGGCAAGGCTTTTATTCCCATGATTATCGGTTTTGGCTGTAACGTGCCAGGAATTATGGCGGCGCGCTCGATTGAAGAGTCCAAAGAACGGACGCTGACGATTCTTGTCTCGCCATTCATGTCTTGTTCCGCACGTCTTCCCGTATACGCCCTTTTCGTTGGTGTATTTTTCGAGAAATATCAAGCACTTGTCGTATTGTCACTTTACGTTATCGGAATTTTAATGGCACTCATTGTCACTAAAATCCTATCAAAAACACTACTTAAAAAAGATAATTCCGTATTCGTCGTCGAACTGCCACCCTACCGCTTACCGTCACTAAAAACCTTATGGCGCAGCACGTGGGAAAAAGGAAAAGGCTTCTTGCGTAAAGCGGGAACGTTCATTTTCGCAGGTTCGGTTGTCATTTGGTTGCTCAACTACGCAGGCCCATCCGGACTTAATGTACCAATGGGCGAAAGTTTCTTAGCCATCATCGGCGGCATGCTCGCACCACTACTCGTTCCACTCGGCTTTGGAACTTGGCAAGCCGGCGCCACACTGATTCCCGGATTTCTAGCAAAAGAAGTGGTCGTTTCTACAATGGCCATTATTTATGCCGTTGGGGAAAGTTCGATGGGCAGCGTCGTTAGCTCCTTCTATACGCCACTTTCGGCTTATTGCTTTATGCTGTTCATCTTGCTTTACATCCCTTGTTTAGCAACAGTTGCAGCAATTCGAAAAGAAACTAGTTCGTGGAAATGGACCGCATTTGCTATTGCCTATCCACTTGTCACAGCCTACACGTTAGTATTTCTGGTTTATCAAATCGGCAGTCTATTCGTTTAAGAAAGGATGTTTTTCATGAGCATTATCGTTAATTTATTACTTGGCGGCGCAATTTTTGGTTACACCATTTACGCGATTATCAAATTTGTCAAACGCAGCAAACAAGGAAAATGTGGCGGTTGCGAACTTGAAAAAGCCTGCAATTGCGAGTCAGACGAGCATACGAATTTAGATCATATATTTAAATAGCAAAAAGAGCCTATCTCAGGCTCTTTTTTATTTCGATTCCGGTTTAATCGTCACCGCAACAATTTCATATGGATTCCCTAACCGCGGAAATGCTTTTTGATGAAAACTTCCCGCACCAAGTCCAGCAGAAATTATCATCGTTTTCCCATCTTTCGTATGCTCACCATATACATACTTCGGCAAAAGTGTTCGCTGCGGCCCCGGAGCAATCGCGCCAATATTCGTATACGGAATACGTACAATCCCGCCATGCGTGTGCCCACTTAACGTCAAATCAAAACCATTTTCCACATAAAGCTCAAAATAATCTGGCATATGGGACAAAAGAATTTGATAATACTGCGCATCTTGCTGCTTTTTAATTTCAGCCAAGCCTTCCTCGTAATAAGGATAATCGTAATCTAAATTCGCACTACTCCGCAAACCAGATATCTGTAATTTCTGTCCGTTAACCTCGATAGTCGCCGTCTTATCTTCTACGTTAATAACACCGGCTTCTTCTAAAAATGGCTTATAATCCTTTTCATACGCCCTTTTAACATCATATTCATGATTCCCCGGCGAATAATAAACCGGCGCAATCTTCGTTAATTTTTTAATAAGTTCTTTTGGAACGCTATCCCCTTGCCTATCAAACAAATCCCCAGTAATAGCAATTACATCTGGCTTTAAATCCGCCACTTTAGTCAACAATTTTTCATTTTTATCGCCAAACTCACTAAAATGTAAATCTGATAATTGCACTAGTTTAATTTCTTTTTCAATTTTAGTAGAACTCACTTCATATTTTTTCACCGTCAACCTAGTCCCAAGAAACCACCCCACAACTAAAAGTACGACGATAATACTAATTGCTATAATCCACTTCATTTTTAAAGACATTTTTCCACCTCTGCGTTGCTGTTTCCATTTATTTTTATTACCGATTTTTGTAATCCATTAAACGTACTCAATCACAATTACTATCATTATAACCCAGATTAAGCGGTGACTCAAAATACACAAAGAAAATCCCCACTATAATTAAGCTATTTTGGAATTCTCCTTAAATAAATGCAGGAAATCCAAAAACATTAGGTTGACATAAACTTAATAAGATATATAATTAACTTATAAATACTTATATAAAATTACAAATAAACTTAAAATAAATTATTCAATGCGGAGGAAATTATGAATCAAAAAGAAAGAATAGTCGAGGAACTGAAGCTGCTAGAGGACAAGAAAACTATTTCTCAGGAAGAACTCATGCAGATTTTTTCCATTTCAAAAGATACAGCAAGGCGTGATATTTTAAAATTAGTCGAAAGTGGTTTGGCTGAACGCTATCCAGGTGGGGTGTCACAACCCATTTTAAAACCACAAATAGAAAGCTATACTAGTAGATTAGTTAAACAGAGTGAACAGAAACAAGCAATTGCTTCTGCAGCTGGTAACTTGATAAAAGACCAGATGACCATCTATTTAGATGTTTCTACCACAGTTCATTTTTTGGCTTCGGACCTTGAGCAAAGTGACTTAGTAGTAGTGACTAATTCTATGGATAATGCAATAGCTGCATCTCAGAAAGAAGATAATAAAGTATACTTGCTCGGTGGTTTTTTCAACTTCCAATCGCGCGTATTATCTGGCGAACCCGTTTTAGGCCAACTCAAACAATTTAACTTTGATTTTGCTTTTATTGGAGGCACCGGGCTAACGGAAGAAGGTATCTTTTATTCAGAACTTACAGATGTCTACATGAAGCAAGAGATTATCAGAAATTCTGAAAAAGTATACTTATTAATTGATAGTACGAAAGTGAATAAAAAGACAGCCTTCAAAATTGATTTTTCTGGAATTGATGGCATTATAACAGATATTCCCTTGCCAAAAGATTTACTGCAGCAGCTTATTTCTGAAGAAGTGGAAGTTATATCATTGAAAGGATTGTGAAAGTAATGGCGATTATTAAGAACGTGAATGTTTGCAAAGAAAATGAATTAATAAATGTCACAGTTATTACAGAAGGAAATCTGATAAAAGAAGTTTTCCCAAGCAATAAAATTACTCCCGAAAAGTATTCAAAAGAGCCAATTTTTGATGGAAATGGTCAGTTGCTCATTCCTGGAATGATTGACGTTCATATTCACGGGGCAAAAAATCATGATATGATGGATGGCTCAACAGAAAGCATTCAAGCTGTTTCTGTGGCTTGTGCGGAAACAGGATGTACTAGCTTCTTAGTAACATCGGTTAGTTCCTCATTTGAAGACTTAATTCAAATGATTAGACAAACAAAAAAAGTGATTGGAAAAGAGCAAGGTGCAAAAATTGCAGGAATTCACTTAGAAGGCCCCTACCTTAATATCGAAAAAAAGGGAATGCAAAATCCAGCCCATTTAAGACACCCAGACCTAATAGAAATGAAAAAGATTTTCGATGAAGCAGATGGCCTAATTAAAATGGTAACGATTGCTCCAGAATTGCCCGGCGGCATCGAACTCATTGACTTCTTGAAAAAAAGAGGCGTTGTTGTTGCCATTGCGCATTCCAATGCAACTTATGAAGAGGCGCAAGATGCTTTTGAAAAAGGAGCATCTCATATCACTCATTGCTTCAACGCTATGCCGACAATCCATCACCGCGCACCAGGACTTGTTACAGCGGCTTTGGAAAATGATTCGGTTAGCGTTCAAACCATAGTAGACGGGGTCCACCTTCACCCTGGGATTGTGCGTCTCATTCATAAAATTAAAGGACCAGATAAAATGGTGCTCACAACCGATGCCCTTCAAGCTATGGGAGTTGGTGATGGCGAGTATATTTTTGGCGGTCACCAAGTAACTGTTAAGGAAGGAATAGCACGCTTAAATGACGGGACATTAGCTTCAAGTACCGTGACAATGAATAAATCTTTAAGGTTAAGTACTGAGTTTGGTATTCACTTACAAGACTCTATACAAATGGCAACAAGTACACCCGCAGCTATTTTAGGCATGAAAAAATTGGGTCGAATTGAAAAAGGTTATATCGCTGACTTAGTTTTACTTGATGAAAAATTTGAGGTTCTAAATACATGGATTAATGGCGAAATATACTAAATTGGCTTGCTTACTATCATCAAAGGAGTGGATTATAAAATATGCCGTTATTCAAACACGAAGGAATTGATTTTAACTATGAAATACAAGGAGCAGGTATCCCCTTTTTATTTCTTCATGGACTAGGTGATAATTTAAAATTTGCTTTTGAAACATTTAATAATGATGAAAAAATCCAATTAATTTCATTGGATCAAAGAGGTCATGGGAAAAGCGGACATGATTCCAGAAAACTTAGCTACGATAGATTGGCGAATGATGCATTGGCGTTAATGGATTATTTAGGAATACAGCGTTTTTATGTTGGAGGATTATCTATGGGGGCTGGTGTTGCAGTGAATTTGGCTGTTCACAAGACAAATAGAGTGCTGGGACTTATATTACTTAGAAGTTCTGCGACAGATGAACCAATGAAAAAAGAAGTGATAGAATGGTTTAGTACCGTAAGTAAGTATTTGCCAATGAAAAATGGCACACAGTTATTTGAGAAGGATCCGATATTTCCATCGATAAAAGATACCTACCCTAAAGCAATTGATACTTTTAAGCGATATTTTAAAGATGACGCCTCTGTTAATTACAATAAAAAATTTATTGATATACCTAGCGATAGCCCAATAAAAAGTAAAAATGAATTAACTAATTTAACAATCCCCACACTTATACTTGCAAATAACTATGATGTGATCCATCCAATAGAATACAGTTTATTTTATGCACGTAATATTGAAAATGCAAGTTATTATGAGCTCACGCCTAAGACCGTTGATGCAGAGAAACATAAATTGGAAATAGATACCTATATTAATACCTTCATCATCCGTAGCTCAAAAAACTAGGTCGTAATTTCATAAAGAAATAAAAAAGCAGAAATCATCTATATTCCATTTTTAGAAATGGCTTTATACAATGATTTCTGCTTATTTTTTTATTTTACAGGAGGAGTAGAAACAATCGCTGTAATTTCGCCCGTTATTTCCCAAGCTTTCACTTCATTTGGTAAAACGAAATGATCCCCTTTTTTAATCGCTTGCTCGTTACCAGCAATCGTAAGTACCGCTTCTCCGTCTAAAATACTAACTAACGTGTACGGCGCTTTTGCTGTAAATTCAGCCTTGCCATCCACATCCCATTTATAAACGCTAAAGAAGTCATTGGAAACAAAAGTCGTTTCTGTCAAACCACCGCGAGTTTCAGTATGAATATCTAGTTTTGCATCCACGTGAGGTGCCGTCGTAACATCAATCGCTTTATCTAAATGAAGTTCACGCAAGTTTCCTTCTGCATCTTTACGGTCATAGTCGTATACGCGGTAAGTCGTGTCAGAGCTTTGTTGTGTTTCTAGTACTAATGTGCCCGTACCTAATGCGTGAATCGTACCGCTTGGAACATAATAAAATTCACCTGGTTTAATTGCCACTTTACGAAGCAATTTATCCCATTCGCCATTTTTTGCCCAGCTAGCGAATTCTTCTTTGCTGGCTGCTTTGTGACCATATATTAATTCCGCACCAGGAGCGCAGTCGATAATATACCAGCATTCCGTTTTGCCAAGTTCGCCGTTTTCATGTACTTTCGCGTATTCGTCATTTGGATGGACTTGTACAGAAAGATCCGTATTCGCGTCCAAAATTTTCGTTAATAGCGGGAAAACTGCTTCTGTCGGATTACCAAAAAGTGCTGGGGTTTCTTGCCATAATTCGGCTAATGTTTTGCCTTTATATACGCCGTTTTTGATTACGGAAGGACCATTCGGATGAGCGGAAATCGCCCAGTCTTCTCCAGTAGTATCAGACGGGATATCATAACCAAAGTAATCATGTAATTTCGTTCCACCCCAAATTCGGTCTTGAAAAACAGGGTTTAAAAACAATGCTTCTGTCATTATAAAATTACCTCCATTCCAGCGATTTTGCTGGGTTTTATCAATTAAAAGTATATACTAACTATCGCGAAGATGCTAGTCATTTCCCGCCTAAAAAGCCTCTTTCTTTTATTTGCTCGGTTAAATTTGGGTAATATGGTCTGTCATAAAATTTCGCTAAACGTTCCGTATAAGAAACAAAGCCTTCCCGCTCAGAAAACGGAATAATTTCTTGGTCATACGCTTCGAGTAAAGGCATCGCATCGGTTTCGTACGTTTCTTCAAAATAAACTGCTTCTTTTGGCAAACGAGGTTTTACAGGCGCTTCGACATCCGGAACGCCAATACAAAGTCCAACAACCGGCATGACAAATTCTGGTAAATTCAGAAATTCAGATGTTGCCGTAATATTTCTACGCAAGCCTCCAATACAAATCGTCCCATAATCAAGTGATTCAGCAGCGGTTAAAGCATTTTGCATACACAGTCCGATATCGGTTGCCGCAACCATTAGTAAATCCTCTTCCGCGGCGATTTGGAAGCTTTTGCCGTGCATGTCACTCGCAACTTTTACGCGATGGAAGTCTGCTACAAAACAAAGAAATACGGAACATTCCGCTATGTATGGTTGATTTCCGCAAAGCTCAGCCATTTTATTTTTGCGTTCTTGATCTTTAATCGCAATAATGGAATAGTGTTGACCATTAATCCACGACGGGGCTGCTTGAGCTGCGCGGATGATCGCATCTAGTTGTTCTTCTGGAATCTCGACCCCTTTTTTATACTTACGAAAAGAGCGATGATTTCTTAGCAAAGTTAATACGTCATTCATATTTATGCCTCCTAGATTTATCATTTAGTTAAAGTATAGCTTGTTTTTAAGCAATTGTTAATGTTTTCTCTTGTATTTCTGCCAGATATTTTCTACACTTAAAGAAAAAGAGGTGAAAAGATGTGCGCCAACAACAAATAGATTTTAAATGGCTAGAAGACAACTTTCTGACTGCGAATGAAGCCGCGACTTACTTAGGCATATCTAAGCAAGCACTCCTTTCCTTAGCAAAACGCGATGTACTCCCCTTTACGAAAAAAGGAAACATGGTTCTTTTTCACCGTCTCGACATTGAACTACGACTAGAAAATCAACAAAGCTTACGCGAAAAATACCGTCCGTTCGAAACCTGAATTTCACAAACAGCGAAACGGACGAACTTCTTCCCATATGTTACACTTTAGTTAGTGATATTCTAAACAAGGAGTGATACATAATGAATGAAGCAGTAAAAACGTTAGACGGTTGGTTTTGTCTACATGATTTCCGTTCGATTGACTGGGCAGCATGGCGTGAATTAAATCCCGGCAATCAAGAACTTATGTTAAATGAGCTCAGCCATTTTTTAAGTGATATGGAAATTACTAAAAATATCGGTGAAGGCGAACATACCATTTATAGCATCCTCGGTCAAAAAGCAGATTTAGTATTCTTCACGTTACGCGACTCCTTAGAATCTTTAAATGAAGTCGAAAATCGTTTTAATAAATTAGCGATCGCTGACTACTTGTTACCAACTTATTCCTATATATCTGTGGTGGAACTAAGTAACTATCTTGCGTCCCATATGGCTGGCAGCGAAGATCCTTATCAAAACAAAGGTGTTCGCGCCCGACTTTACCCAGCGCTCCCACCTAAAAAGCATATTTGTTTCTACCCAATGAGTAAAAAACGTGATGGCGCTGATAACTGGTACATGCTTCCAATGGAAGAACGCCAGCAATTGATTCGTGACCACGGCTTGATTGGAAGAAGCTATGCTGGAAAAGTACAACAAATCATCGGCGGTTCCATCGGCTTTGACGACTACGAATGGGGCGTTACATTATTTTCAGATGATGCGCTTGAGTTTAAACGCATCGTAACAGAAATGCGTTTTGATGAAGCTAGCGCTCGTTATGCAGAATTTGGCTCTTTCTTCATCGGAAACCTACTACCGTCCGAAAACCTCTCCAAATTATTTACCATCTAATAAATCCAAACCGAAATTCTAGTAAATAAATCTACTTTTTATAGATTTATTTGTATAGATTTCGGTTTTTTTACTTCATAAAACTAACATTATTGTAAGGATATCGCTGCCAATTGTCATTTGATACGATGGAACCAACCCTTTTTAGACGTTAGAATGGTAGATAGTAACGAATCTAGTTTTATAAGGAGCGAAAATAATGGAGACAGTTTTACAAGCAAAAAATGTGAGAAAGATATACGGCAGTAAAGGAAATGTTTATACCGCACTTGAAAATATCAGTATTGATATTAAAGAAGGCGAATTTACAGGAATTATGGGTCCTTCTGGTGCGGGTAAATCTACACTTTTGAACGTCTTATCTACTATTGATACGCCGACTTCTGGTGAGATTAGAATTTCCGGACAAGAACTTGAAAACATGAATGAACAACAAATGTCTACTTTCCGCCGTGATAAACTAGGTTTTATTTTCCAAGACTACAACTTACTAGATACACTAACGATTCGTGAAAATATTATCCTTCCACTTGCACTAGCTAAACGCCCGGTTAAAGAAATGGAAGAAAAGTTAGCAACAATTAGTACTAAATTCGGGATTACAGATATTCTGGATAAATACCCAAGTGAAATTTCAGGAGGTCAAAAGCAACGTACGGCTGCATCTCGAGCAATCATTACTTCACCAAGTTTAATTTTTGCTGATGAGCCAACTGGTGCGCTTGATTCCAAATCCGCAACAAACTTACTAGAAAGCTTACGTGATTTAAATGAACAAGATAAGGCGACTATCATGATGGTAACGCACGATGCCTTTGCTGCGAGTTTTTGTAAGCGAATATTATTTATCAAAGATGGGGAATTATATACGGAGATTTATCGTGGCAGCAAAACGCGTAAGGAGTTCTTCCAAAAAATTCTAGATGTCCTTGCAAAACTGGGGGGCGACACAGATGACGTTATTTGATTTAGCCAAGAAAAATATTCGACATAATTTCGTCCACTACTTTCTATACTTTGCGTCAATGATTTTTAGTATCATGATTTACTTCACTTTCCTTGTACTTTCTAAAGATCCAGCAGTTGTCGCGAGAATTGACCAATCATCCAAACTATCGACTGCATTCTCCAGCTCGTCCGTCATTTTACTTATTTTTGTAGCGATTTTTATCCTTTATTCCAACAACTTCTTCACCCGAAAACGGAAAAAGGAAATCGGACTATACTCTTTACTCGGCCTTCGTAAAAAAGAAATTGGCCGCATGTTATTTTATGAAAATTTCATTATGGGACTTGGTGCATTAATCGTTGGTATTCTTGCCGGCACACTACTTTCCAAAATTTTTGTAACAATCTTACTTAACCTTATCAATATCGATAATATCGGTGGTTTCGCCTTTTCATGGGGAGCTGTATTGCAAACCAGTGTTGTCTTTATTATCATCACGCTTTTCACTTCTTTTTCTGGTTATCGTATTATTTACCGCACGACTTTACTTGATTTATTCCATTCAGAAGCAAAACGCGAAAAAAGCCCAAAACCTTCTTTTATTTTGGCGCTACTTTCCGTCTTATTAATTGGACTAGGCTACTTTATCGCCGGACAGCCACTTGATTCCAAAGGATCACTTTGGGCAAAACTTGGCTTTTCTGTTGGCGCATTAGTTATTTTAGCATCGGTAATCATAGGTACTGCTCTTTTCATTACCTTCTTCCTACCGTATTTGCTTAATAAACTTCGAAATAACAAACGGATTTTCTATAAAGGTAGTAATATTATCTCTACCTCTCAATTAACTTTTAGAATCTCCTCCAATGCAAAAACGCTCATTATTATTTCTATTCTAAGCGCAACAACTCTTTCTGCTATAGGGACGATAAGTAGTGTTTACTATCAAGCAAATAATTCAGCAAATACCTCTGCCCCGTCTAGTTTTGAATATGCTATACCTAACAATAGTGAAACAAACAAAAAAATTCTCGAAACGGCGGAAAGCGATCCAGACCACCCCGTAGAGTTTAAACAAAAAAGCAACTATTATATCGTTAAAGCAGAAGGCTCTCGCCCAGACTTTGTCGAGTATGATATAAATGAAGGTTTCCCAGTTATTTCTGAGTCAGATTACAATGGACTAGTTAAAGGTCAGGGCAATCCAGAAAATGCAGTAAAACTAAAAGAAAACGAAGCACAAATGGTACTATCTGTTACTTACAATGAAGCAGCGCAAAAAGAAATGATTGGCGAGAAATATACGCTTGCTTCTTCAGATAAACCAACGATCAAAATTAAATCTGTTGTCCAAAATTCACCAATCAGTACTGTTGCAGGCTTGCTCGTTCTTCCTGATAGTCAAGTCGAACAACTAGCGGCAGATTCAACTATCAAAGCTCACGGCGTCGAATCTATCTTGATTAAAGATCCAAAAGAAGCACAAGCCTTAGATAAAAAAATGCGTTCTGTCATTCCAAAAGACACAGATTTCACATCTTATACTAGTACTTACCAAGAAATCATCACTGTAACAGGCGTACTCCTTTTCATCGGTATGTTCATCGGTTTTGTGTTCTTAGCAGCAACAGGAAGTATTATTTACTTCAAACAGCTGACGGAAGCTTATAACGATATCGGCACATTTGATATCTTGAAAAAAATCGGTCTGACACGTAAAGACATTCGTAAAATTCTAGCTAAACAGTTACTAGTTGTCTTCTTAATCCCGCTAGTAATCGGTATTGCACACAGTAGTTTCGCGCTACTCGGCTTATCACACATGTTAGAATTAAATCTCACTTTACCAGTTATTATTTCTACTGGAATTTACACGCTTATGTATATCATCTACTATTTCGTTACTTTAAATAGTTATACAAATATCGTGTTCGGGAAAAAATAAAAACAAAAACCCTCTAACTTAATCATTAGAGGGTTTTTGTTATTTTTTCGCAATGTAAGCAAATATACTAGAGATAAAGGCAGATGCACCCATTAAGAACTGCATACCAAACACTTTTCGTTCGTTGCTACCAAATGTAATAGCCAAGTTTTCTTTGGCAAAATCAATCCAACTTGTGACCGACAAGTAATTCGTAAGTAAGATAAACGCCGCACCCATCAAAATACCAATCAATAAATACGATACTTTACGCCAAGCAAGCACTGCCACCAAAAGAAAGACCACTGCCATAAGACAAGCAAAGTACCCATCTAGTGACGTTGTAAATAAATAACCTTCTTTAATATTATCCGAGTGTAGCTGTTTAAAAATCGTTACCGCCGCATAAATCGAAGTCACAGCTCCAAGAAGCGAGAAAAGCCCTGCTGCATAACGCCATTTTGTTTTCCAAGCTTGATCGGTTGTTACTTCTTTCGCTTGAAACTTAGGTCCAACAAGAATCGCAATCAACACCAAGACGCCCGCTATACATAATAACGTTCCAGACCATTCAAACGGCTGCGCGTACTCTAATTTCGCTAATATTCGAAGCTGATAATAATAAACCGAAAATCCTTGGAATAAAACAAAGCAAGCCACTAAAACTATACTAATGACACGAAAGCTTTCTTTTCTCATAAAAATAAAACCAACAATAAAAAGTCCTAAACCAAATAATAATAACATCCAATAATTCCATACAAATACAAAACTATTTTCTTCTGCTGTAAAGTAACCAATAACTGCGCTCGTAAAACTATATAGCTGTGTTACGCCAAGTGCTATTAGTAAACTAGCACATATTCCTCTCCATTTACTAGGCAATTCGCCCACTTCCCTTCCTATTTATGCCTTACCATGTTACCCTAACAAAGAGGTGATAAAAATGAACTGGACCATCTGGAATAAAAGCCAACCAGTCCCGCTCCATCTATTGTTAGAGGCCGATCCTAGCGCAAAACAAATTGCGACATACTTCGACAAGTCTCACGTGTTCCAATTAGTACACGCTGATAACATCATCGGCATCGTTTGTTTATTACCACTAAATGAGCAGCAACTCGAAATCATGAATATTGCTGTTTCTTCTGAATACCGCAACCAAGGTATTGGCAAACAATTACTCGAAAAAGCGGTTGATTATGCGGTTCAAAATCATTTTTCAGAAATCATCGTTAAAACTGGAAATTCCAGTATCGATCAACTTGCCTTTTATCAAAAAAATGGCTTTCGAATGCAGCAGATTATGCCAAATTATTTCGTTGAGCATTATCCTGACCAAACGATTATCGAAAATGGTATCGCCTGCCTTGATCAAATTATACTATCAAAAGAAATAAAATCCTGATGAAGTTGATCATCAGGATTTTTTGTTTGTTGTTTTAGTCGTTAAGTGCCATTTCTGAACGAACAACCGCTGAAATACGTTCACAATATTCGTCTGTTTCTTCTTGGGAAGCAGCTTCTACCATAACTCGTACTAGTGGTTCTGTACCAGATGGGCGAACAAGAACTCGGCCGTTACCAGCCATTTCTGCTTCTACTTCACCGATTACTTTACTTACTTTTGGATTATCCGTTACATGATTTTTATCACTTACGCGGATATTTTCTAATTTTTGCGGGAATGTTTTCATTTCAGCAGCAAGCTCAGATAATTTTTTCCCAGTTGCTTTCATTACGTTGATTAATTGGATTCCGGAAAGAAGTCCATCACCAGTTGTATTATGATCTAAGAAAATAATATGACCAGATTGTTCGCCGCCAAGGTTATAATTACCTTCGCGCATCGCTTCTACTACGTAACGGTCACCTACTGCCGTTTGAACGTCTTCAATTGCAAGCTCTTTCAAGCCTTTATAGAAACCTAAGTTACTCATAACAGTGGATACAATCGTGTTGTTATTTAACAAACCTTGTTCACGCATGTATTTCGCGCAAATGAACATGATTTTATCGCCATCAACAATTTGGCCAAGTTCGTCAATTGCAATGACACGGTCGCCGTCGCCATCAAAAGCTAAACCAACGTCTGCTTTTTTATCTAGAACAAATGCAGCTAATGTTTCTGGATGTGTAGAACCAACGCCGTCATTGATATTTAGACCATTAGGAGAAGCTCCCATTGAACTAATATCGGCATCTAAATCTGCAAATAAATGTGTTGCTAAGCCAGAAGTTGCTCCGTTAGCACAATCTAATGCAATATGATAACCATTAAAATCATTTTCGATTGTTTGTTTTAAGTACTGAATATATTTTTGTTTACCTTCAAAATAATCGCTCACGGTTCCTAGGCCTTCACCGCTTGGACGTGGTAATGTATCTTCTGGTGTATCAAGAAGTTGTTCAATTTCTTCTTCTTGATCGTCTGACAGTTTAAAACCATCAGAGCCAAAGAATTTAATGCCGTTATCGTCCACTGGATTATGGCTGGCAGAAATCATTACGCTGGCAGAAGCTCCTTGTGCTTTTGTTAAATAAGCTACACCTGGAGTGGAAATAACACCTAAACGCATTACTTCAATTCCTACAGAAACAAGTCCTGCGATTAAAGCGGATTCAAGCATTTCTCCTGATATACGTGTATCGCGCGCAACAAGCACACGTGGATGTTCACCAACGTGACGAGTTAAAACATACCCACCCATACGACCTAATCTGAATGCAAGTTCTGGTGTTAATTCAGAGTTTGCTACACCTCTAACTCCATCCGTACCAAAATATTTACCCATTTCATTACTCTCCTTCTAAGTCATTCATTATCTAAATGATTTTTGTTTGTCGTTTCGTAGTTACTTTTCAAATGCTGGTTCTATATTTGCTCACTTTCAACCATACATCTGTTATTATACCTTTTTTGAGAGAAAATTTCATCTCTCTACAATAAAACGTTGCTATTACTCACTTCTATGTATTAAAAGCTTTTGTAAAAAAGGAGGAGCATGAGACGAACGTCCCACACTCCTTATGTTTATGTGTTTTTGGAAGGTACTTGAATGGATGCTTCTTTATCGGTAATAATGAAATCTGCTGTTCGTGGATTAATAACATAAGCGACATTGTCCGGTAAACCATTCAGTTCTAGCGGTATGCTATAGCTTCCTGCTTTGCTCTTACTCAGATTAGCAATAACACTTAAATCCTTCGCTGTAATTCCATCAACCGTTTTCTTCTCTCCAGTAATCGTCACGGAAACTTTTCCATTCGCTGGGATAATCATTTGTGCATCGAAGGTATTTTTCAACCCACTCATATATACCTGCATACTCGAAAACGACTTGGAAATTTTAGTGCTATTATCATCTGTGTTTTCATTGTTTGTATCGGTTCCTGAGTTGTTATCCGAGGTCGTGTTGTTATTTGCTTCAGACTTTTTTACGGTCTTAATCTTAACCTCAATCGTCGTCGGTTGAACTGATTTCGCGCCGGTTGGAACGGGAACAGTCACTTCTTTGACGGTATCTGCTTTTATTTTAGACACATCAATTGGAATTTCGATTTCTTTGATTTTTTCAAGGACCGCATCGTCACCAACGACAACTACTTCTGACTTATCTGGTGTCATGCTGGAAATTTCAATATCATTTTCTGGCGTGCCTTCTTGCTTAATTTTCACTGGAACCGACTTCCCAACTTTTTCAACTGGGACGGTCACTTCCACTTCTTGAGGACTTACTTCAACGTCTAACTTATTCAAATTACTATCGAAAACGGAAACGGTCGCTTTATCGGTAAATTCCGATTTATGCTTGCCATCATTTTCGAGTGTCGCTTTGACATAAGCGATTTGTTCAATGGTATCTTTGGCACCAGTAATGGAGACTTTTTTAGGGTCGATTATTGGCGTTCCAGCTTGATAACCGTCTGCGATAACAGATTTACTTAATTCAACATCTACAGAGAATTTTTTCGTTACTTTTTCTTGGACGTTAACTGTCACGGTCGCTGGACTCACTTTTACTTTCAAACGATCAGATGCATCTTTTACTTGTAGTTTAACTTCTTGTGTTCCGATAGAGGCATTTTTCAAATCAGCATATACGGTAAAGTCTTGCTGCGCTTTGGCAGATTGGACAATACTACGAGGGCCGGAAAGCGTGACAGTCACGGTTTCTGGGATACCCGAAATGTATAAGTTGGTTTTGTCATAATACACTTTTACAGGAACATTCTCGATGACTTCGGAATCACTTGCAGCAGTCGTTGAAAAAGATGTGGCGTTATTGTTATTTGCGTTAACAGATGTAAAAAGGATGGCTGCGAGTAATAGGGCTATAATCCGAATCGACCATTTATTATTTAAAATTCGATCCATCATTCGCTTTTGCCTCCTTTCCATTTAGAAAAGATAGAAGGTTTCTTTCCAGCTACAGTAACTAGTTCTTTTAGAAGAATTTTATGTAACTCTTCTTCTGAAACATCACGGAAAAGTTCTCCACCTTTAGTTAGGGAAATTCCGCCTGTCTCTTCGGAAACTACGATGGTAATACTATCTGTCACTTCACTAATTCCAAGTGCAGCCCGGTGACGCGTTCCAAGTTCTTTGGATAAGAACGGGCTATCTGAAAGTGGTAAATAACTTGCTGCCGATGCAATTTCGTTTCCTTTAATGATAACAGCGCCATCATGAAGCGGCGTATTAGGAATAAAGATATTAATTAATAATTGAGAAGAAATTTTTGCATTTAGCGGAATACCTGTTTCAATATAATCATCCATCCCAGTATCACGTGCTACTGAAATCAATGCGCCAATACGACGTTTCGCCATGTATTGGGTGGATTTTTCGATAGACTCAATTAAATGATGCTGTTCGCGCTCGATTCTTGATCCATAACGAGTAAAAATATTGCCTCGTCCGAGCGTTTCTAAAGCACGGCGTAATTCCGGTTGGAAGATAATTATAATTGCAAGGAATCCCCAAGTAAGCATCTGATCCGTAATCCATTCTACTGTTTGGAGACCAAAAAATCCGCTTAATAATTTGACTGCAATGATAATAAAAATGCCTTTTAATAATTGTACTGCTTTTGTACCTCGGATTAACATGATCATTTTATAAATTACAAACCATACGACAAGAATATCTACAATATTTGCTAGATAATGCAATATCGACATATTGGAAAAATCCATCACTTCACCTCCGTGCCTCTTCTAAACCATTTATGATCACATGGTTCACTTTCTTTATTATAGCATAAGAGTGCAGGCGGAAAAAGCAATCATCCCACCAAAAATTGGAAAGATTTGTTAAAGAAAAAACTTGCTGAAAACGTTTGTTATCGTTTCCAACAAGTCCTATTATCGTTAAATTTCTACTGTTATAGCCGTTTCTAGCAAATATTTTTTCTTATACATTTCTAAATTAATTGGCTCACCGTGGCATAATTTCACAGTCACTTGACCAACTTCCACTTTTACTTCTAGCAAGCGATCACGGAAGTTAATTTTGAAACGGTAATTATCCCAGCCGGTTGGTAAGAATGGTGCAAAACTTAGCTCGCCGGATGTTACTCGCATGCCAGCAAATCCTTGGACAATCGATAACCAGCTTCCTGCCATGGAGGTAATGTGCAGGCCATCGTCGGTATCGTTGTTGATATTATCAAGATCCAGTCGCGCCGTCCGCTGATACAGTTCTACTGCTTTATCATATTTCCCAAGTTCCGCAGCTAACACCGCATGAACTGCTGGAGATAAGCTAGATTCGTGTACGGTTAGTGGTTCATAAAATTCAAAGTTGCGTTGTTTCGTATCGAAGTCAAAATCATCATAGAACAAATATAAGCCTTGAAGTACATCTGCTTGTTTAATGAAGCAAGAACGCAAAATTTTATCCCATGACCAGTTTTGATTGATCGGCATATCTTCTGATTTTAGTGTATCCGTAGAACGTAATTCTTTGTCTAAAAAAGTATCATGCTGCACAAAAATCTGCCATTTTTCGTCAAAAGGATAATACATGCGATGCTCAATATCTTCCCATTTAGCGACTTCATACTCGGTGACGCCTAAACGTTTTTTTGCTTCTGCGTCCAAATTTTCGAGCGTATAACGGATCGTCCAAGCGGCGATGTAATTTGTATACCAGTTATTGCTGACGTTATTATCGTATTCATTTGGTCCAGTAACACCGTGAATCATATATTTATCGAGGCGATCGGATAAATGCACACGGTCGGCCCAAAAACGGGTGATTTCAGTTAATACTTCGATACCATCTGTTTTTAAATACGAATCATCACCAGTGTAGTTTGTATAGTTGTAAATCGCATAGGCAATCGCGCCATTGCGGTGAATTTCTTCAAAGGTAATTTCCCATTCGTTATGACACTCGACTCCGGTAAAAGTTACCATCGGGTACAGTGCGCCACCTAAGCCGATTTTCTGCGCATTTATTTTCGCGCCATCTAATTGATCGTGACGATATTTCAGTAAGTTACGGCTCACCGATTTATCAGTCAGCGATAAATACATTGGTAAGGCGAATGCTTCGGTATCCCAGTAGGTCGCGCCGCCATATTTTTCACCAGTGAAGCCTTTAGGGCCTATGTTTAATCTTGCATCTTCGCCGTAGTAAGTCGCAAATAATTGGAAAATGTTAAAACGGATGCCTTGTTGGGCGGAATCGTCTCCCGCAATCTCGACATCGGCTTTATCCCAGCGTTCGCGCCACCCTGCTACATGTGCGGCTAGTAACTCTTCATAAGACAATGTTTCTAAACTATTTAAAATCGCTTCTCCCGCTGGTAAAATTTCCCCTTCTTCAAAATCACGAGAAGTTGTGATGACTACGCGTTTTTCCATTTGCGCCACTTCATTTGCTTGTAAGTCGAATTGGTAGTGATTTTCGGCGTAAAGGGCTTTTGTTTGATTTGTTTGATTTGCCGTATTGGTCTTATTTTCCATTACTGCTGAAACGGTGAAGCGTGGTGTACCAAAGTTATTTGGGATTGTTTTAGTTACAAGCGAGCCGCGACTTGCTGATGAAGCTTTTTCGACTTCTTGCCAGAACATTTCTTCATAGTTGGCATCTTCATTTTGGACGTTACCATTTAAAGTAGATGTTAATTCGACTTTTGCCGGGCTTTCGGATTGCACGTGGTAGCGAATAACCGCTAGTTCTTTCGTTGCAACACTTAGAAAACGTTCCGCAGAAATTTGGAAAGTTTTACTATTTTTAACAACCGTGAATCGTCGTCTTAAAACGCCTTTTTCCATATCTAATTCTAGTTCAAAATCGCTTACTTCATCTACAAATAAATCGAGTTTTTCACCGTCAAGACGCACTTCAATTCCGATAAAATTAAGACCGTTAATGACTTTTCCAAAATAATCTGGGTAGCCATTTTTCCACCAGCCAACGCGTGTTTTATCGGGAAACCATACGCCTGCATAATAAGTTCCAATATGGCCGTCGCCGGAGTATCCTTCTTCAAAATTCCCGCGCATCCCCATGTATCCATTACCGAGTGAAGTTAGGCTTTCCTGCAAACGTTTATTTTCTTTATCTAGTTTGGTTGTACGTAATGTCCATGGTTCGATTTCAAATAATTGCTTCTGTGCCATACTAAAACCTCCTAATTAGCGACTAGCAGCCATACTTTTTTCACTAGTCTTATAAAATCTTGTCTTTAAAAATGTCCATGCTATCATTAACACCATTCCAAGCGACTGAACGGCCATAATAACTGTAATATCAAAGTAGATAAAGCCGATAATACAAGCCGCAATCACCGGAATCCCCAGTGCATTTAGCGTTAAATTAAGTGATTCTTTAAAAGAAGCAATGCTTGAAAAACTGCTCCGTTTGGTCATCCAAATGAAAAGCGTTGTGAATATAGCCAACATCAGCGAACTAACGAAAATAATCGAGCCAATCATTAGTACCATCGATAAGAAAACAAAGGCTTGATTTTCCAAGTACCACTGCGCTGAAACCCAATCAATGAGCGATTCCCCAGACGTAATTTCGCTTAACGTCGCGTTTTTCGGATAGCTCACTTCGAAATTGTAGCCACTCGCATCTGTCAGCGTCATTTCCTGGTCTTTGAAGTTAATAATATTTTTAGCTCCAGCCAGTTCTGCTTGCGTTAAATTCACGCCAGCCACACCATTTGCTGATTTTTCGACGATATGCGCATTTTTGTCTGCCAGCTCTCCATTTACTAGCTCCAGTCCACTAAGTTCTGTCGCTAGTTGATCCGTACCAAGTGTTGCCATTTTCGGCATTAAACTCGGTAAATCAAAGCTTGACTGATTGGCAAAATGAGCGGATACAGGTAATAATAGCAGCGCATTTAAGAAAATAAATACGATGACCATTTGCCAGAATTTCAGTACTTTCCGACCTTCGAAAATTGCCGTTGGACCGAGCGTACTTTTTACATATTGAATGATAAACGGAACTTTTTTCATTGATATCACAGCCTTTTTAAAAATCAATTATCCTTTTGTTCCACCAGCAGTTAGGCCGGAAACAAAATTCTTTTGTAAGAAGAAGAACAGTAAACAAATTGGTAGCGCGGCTAAGATTGCGCCCGCTGCGAATAAGGCTACTTTTTGTTGTTGAGGGTTGGCAATAAAGGTTTGAAGACCAACCGCGATTGTTAAGTTTTCTGGCGTTCTTAGTAGGAATTTTGCAAGTAAGAAGTCACCGAATGGTCCCATGAATGCCCAGAGAGCTTGAACGGCAATCATCGGTCTTACAAGTGGTAAAATGATTTGCGCAAAAATCCGGAAGTGCCCTGCGCCGTCGAGTTTGGCGGATTCATCAAGATCACGTGGCACGGTATCGAAGTAGCCCTTCATCAGCCATGTGTTCATTGGAATCCCGCCGCCGATATAAATTAATGTTAAGAACCAATATTGGTCAAGCGCGCCTAGTAGCATTGCTAACACGTAGAAAGCTGTTAGCGCGGCCATTGTTGGCACCATTTGAATAATCAAGAAGAACACTAAGCTATTTTTACGACCTTTGAAACGGTAACGGCTATATGTATAACCGGCAAGTGTCACAATCGTTACTTGCATAATCATCGTTACAACCGCGATAATCAGCGTGTTTTTGTACCAATCAAGATATAATGTTTCATTAAATAATCTTGTAAAGTTATTCAGCGTCCAGCTATCCGACCACTCCAGTGTAAACGCCGCGATATTCCCTGGTTTGAAGGCCGAAGATGCAGTTATTAGAATCGGATACAAAATAATAATCGTAAGCACGGTTAAAAATAAATACGTGAAAAACTGTGTTAAAAACTTTGTTGTCCGCTGATCTTTCATAAAGTCTCTCATTTACATCATCTCCTCGTTCCCAAAGGCATTCGTTTTCTTAAAGGCAATCATCGAAACGGTAATGACGATAATTGAAATAAGTAACGTCACAGCAGCAGCTACAGCGTATTGTGGCGAAGTACCTGTTGTTAATTTGTAAATCCATGAAATTAAGATATCGGTTGATCCTGCGCCTGCTCCGACACTTCCGGGACCACCTTCATTGAATAAGTAAATAATTGAAAAGTTATTGAAGTTAAATGTATATTGCGTAATAAATACAGGCGCTGTTACGAATAAAATCATCGGTAGCGTAATTTTACGGAAACGTTGAATCGCGCTTGCTCCATCAATTCTAGCTGCTTCGTAAAGCTCACCAGGAATCGCTTGAAGCACCCCTGTAACCATAACGTAAATATACGGAAAACCAAGCCAACCTTGGATACCAATCAGCGCCACTTTTGTCCAGAAAGGATCTGTTTTCCAAGCAATCGCATTGATATCAACAAATGGCAAATGGTTTAGAAGCGGGATAACTTGCGAATTAATCGCCCCGATACTATCGTTAAACATATTCGAAAAACTCATAATCGTAATAAAAGCTGGTACCGCCCAAGGAAGTAAGAAAACTACCCCGAAAAGACGTTTTCCTTTAATAAAGCTTTGGTTCGCTACAATCGCTGTGAATACCCCAACAACAATTTGCAAAGAAGTCGCACAGATCGTCCAAACGAGCGTCCACGAAAATACACTCAGGAATGTGTCGCGATACGAACTTAGGAAGAAAATATTAAAGAAGTTCTTAAATCCAACCCAGTCAATTAAGTTCGCTGGCGGAATATGGTAAAAATCATAGTTCGTAAATGCCATGAAAAGCGTTACAAGAACTGGGAAAATAATAACAAAAGTCATCACTAGGTAAGCGGGTAGCGTAAGTAAGTACGGGAAGCCTTTGTCGAGCATATTTTTTATAATAGCAATTGCGGAACGATTGACAGTTTCACCGAGGTTCCACTGCATAGCCACGCGTCTTGCATCGAAAATATTTATAAACCAAAAGCCTATAAATAGTAATGTCACAATTAATTGTAAAGTACCCTCAATCATTAAGAATAAGGAATGGTCCACACCCGGCACAGATCCAAGTGTCACGAGGCCAATAAGTGCATTCAGCCCAACTGCAAAAAATTCTATGATAAACAAAGCAAATAGTGCGAAAAAGACAATCCCTTTAAAATTTTGCTTATTATAAAATTGACCAAGTCCCGGAATGATTGATAACAAAGTCGCTTGACGAACATTTTTAATTTGTTTTTGTTCTAGTTTCATTTTGTTACCCTCAATTCTAGATATAGATTCACTAGCTAAGTTGAAAAAAATTGGCGGGGCGCGCTATCTTTGCCCCGCCAAATCATGATTACTTAGTATATTTTTGCGTTACATTGTCTTCAATTACTTTTACTGCATCGTCCGCTGATTGTTGCGGTGTTTTCGAACCAGAAGCTGCATCAAACATTAAGTTTTCAGCACCAGTCCAAACTTCCGACATTTCTGGAATATTTGGCATTGGTTGCGCATTTTTGTATTGTTCGATAACGGCATTTGTTAATTCGTCATTTTTCGATTTTGCTGTATCGCGTGCTTTTAAGTTAGCTGGTACTTCATTTGTCATATCATATAAAGTTTCTTGATTTTTTTGGTCAGTCACATAATCCAACCATTTTTGAGCTACATCTTTGTTTTTAGAATAGTTACTTACAACCCAACCTTTACCGCCTGCAAATGGAGAATACTCTTTGCCGTTATCAAGTGTTGGGATTTTTGCTACGCCGTAATTAATTTTTGCTTCTTTGTAGTTTGCTGCTGACCAAGGGCCGCCTAGAATAGCTGCTGCTTTACCTTTAACAAATTGGTCTTGGATAAAGTCATCCGCACTCTTATTATCTTGCATACCTTTTGGCCATACATCTTGGAACCATTTTGTTGCATAAGTAATTCCTTCAACCGAACCTTTATTGTTTAAACCGATGTCTTTTGGATTTGTACCTTCATCGCCGAACACATAACCACCGTATCCTGCAAGAAGTCCGTAAGAGAAGTAGAAATCAGTCCATTTTGCTAAGAAACCAGTATTTTTTCCTTTTTCAGAAGTGAAAGCAAAACGAGAATCTTTGGAAAGTGTTTCTAAATCTTTAAAAGTTGCTGGGGCTTTGTCGAGTAAATCTTTATTATAGTAAAGAACTAATGTTTCAATAATTGCTGGAGCACCGTAAATTTTATCATCAATGGTTACTTGTTTTTGGTCTTTTTCATCGTAATCGTCTTTATTACCAAGTTTAACTTCCGCCAAATGTCCTTGTTGACCTAGGCTTCCGATTCTATCAAATGCAGACATCATTATGTCTGGTGCAGTTCCAGCTGGACCGTCAAGTGGAAGTGCTTCTAACGTTTCAAACATGTCTTTTTCGACTACTTTTACTTTCACGTCATTGTCTTTTTCAAAATCACCTTTTATTTTGTTCACGTAGTCTTTGTAACCTGCGTCAACAGAAACCGTTAATGTCTTTTCATCAGATGAGCCCGATTTGCTAGTATCTTTTCCGCCACCACATGCTGCCAAGCTTAAAGCCATTACTAAAACCGCCGAAACTATTCCCACTTTTTTGAAACGCTTCATTTACTTTTCCTCCTCTTTATGAAAAAAGTCGCTCTTTACTGTCTGATTTTCCAAGTCCCCATCTTTTTTCAATTCTTTTTAAAGTTTGTGAATTAGGTTAACCTATGCATTTATTATATGCTGATTCCGAAAGCGTTTACAAGGGGATTTCACATGTTACCGATAACAACATTTTTCCGGTAAACATGTGAAAAATCCCTTTACGCTGTTGATTTAACTGTTTTCTTTAATAACAAGAAATCCTTTTGCCGGGATGACAAGATTATCCGATACAGCTTGATTGTTCCAAATATCTGTCGCCGAATTTTCAAATGAAATTGTGAAATCTTTTTCTTCTTTCGCTTGATTGAAAAGGAAATGCAATTTTTCGCCATTTAGCCCTTTTGTAAATGCTGTGATGCCCGTTTCGCTATTTGCATCTAACCAAGTTAACTCGCCAGATGTAATGATTGCTTGATTATCTTTTCGAAGCGCAATTAGTTGTTTCGTAAACGCTAGCATATCTTGATTTTGTTTTGCTTCGTCCCACTCCATACATTTACGACAACCCGGGTCATTTCCGCCGTCCATTCCGATTTCTGTGCCGTAATAAATACACGGCGAACCAGTGTGCGCAAACATGAAGGCAAGCGCCTGTTTCACTTTAGCTTCGTCATTATTAGCACGCGTTAAAATCCGCGCCGTATCATGGCTATCAAGCATGTTAAACATCACTTCATTCACTTGATTTGGGTAGCGCATATATTGCTCATTAATACCCGAAACCATTTGCTCTGGCGTGATTTTTTCTTCAATAAAGTTCTCAATAATAGTTTGCGTAAATGGATAGTTCATCACCGCATTGAATTCATCGCCAAGCAGCCAAATCCACGAATCATGCCAAATTTCACCAAGAATATAAATGTCTTCTTTTTCCGCTTGAACCGCTTTTTTAAACTCTTTCCAAAAAGCGTGATCCACTTCATTAGCAACGTCTAATCGCCAACCATCAATGTCAAATTCACGAATCCAGTAAGTTGCAATATCAAGAAGATACTTTTGAACTTCCGGGTTAGCTGTATTTAATTTCGGCATGTGTGTCGTGAAAGCAAATGTATCATAGGAAAGCGTTGGTTCTCCTTCAATATTGCCATTTTCATTTTGACGAACAGGGAAACTATGAATATGGAACCAATCGCGATACGCTGATTTTTCTTCGTTTAGAACAACATCTTGCCACTCTGCGGAAGTATCGCCAATGTGGTTAAATACTGCATCTAACATAATCCGAATGCCACGTTTATGCGCTTCTTGAACCAATTTTCTAAAGGTCTCTTTGTCGCCAAAATGCGGATCAATTTTTTTATAATCAACCGTGTCATATTTATGATTAGTCGGCGCTTCAAACACAGGCGTTAAATAAACCCCATTAATGCCAAGCTCCGCTAAATAATCTAAATGCTCGATAATTCCTTCAATATCTCCGCCAAAAAAGTCTGTCGTGCTCGGATCTTTACTTCCCCACGGCAACGCATTTTCCGGAGAAATTGCCGGATTGCCATTCGCAAAACGTTCCGGGAAAATTTGATACCAGATTGTTTTCCCAACCCATTCAGGCGCTTCGAAAGTATCCACCGCATGTATAAACGGAAATTTAAAGTAATAATCCATCGTATTTAAATTCGCTTCGGTCGGCTCAAAAAAGCCACGTCCGCCGTAAAAGGTTGTTTCTCCCTCTGTATCCGTTAACAAAAAGCCATATTGAAGACGTCTATGCTCTGGCGTAATTGCAAAAAACCAATAATCGTGTTCTTCCGTTTCTGCTATTTTGCGCATCGTATAAGATTCACTTTGCCATTTTCCGTCGTTCCATAAGTAAGGGTCGGCCGCAATTAGAGTAACCTCGCTAATATCCAAGCGTTTCGTTCTAATCCGAATATGTAGTGTTTTCGCGTCATAACTATAAGCATAGCTACTCGCTGGTTGATGATAAATCCCTGCTTTTTCCATTTTTTCTCCTCCTATATCACCTTTCGTTCTATTTCAAATTAGCATTTCCATTAAAGCGTTTGCAACCTTTTCTCGCTCGTTAACGGTAACAAGATTTTCGAACTATTTAACATTCTTTCAATATACTATAGAAGAAAGCCAATTATCTTTCCTCCTTTAAAGTGACAAATTAGTAACTTTACTGATTTAAAGTAAAGAGCTATAATAACTCATGGACTAATGAAATCTTTTGAAAAACGGTCTAAAAGGAGGATAAAATGGAAAATACTTTAAGCTATAGAAAACAAGGGTATTGGTTATTTTCCAGCGCAATCCTTATTGGTGTTCTCTCTCTTCTTTTGAAATTCATCATTCCCAATCAAGGTGTGTTAGAATTTATAGGTGCTTTTTTTAATGCCCTATGCATGGGGGGTATTGCTTTTATCATATTGAAAGCAGAATTCCTCGATTGGTTTAAACATTTTAGTTTCAAATGGATACTTATTGGTGCTCCTGCATTAATCATTATCGGTACTATTTTCAACATTGCGTGGGCTACCTTCGCAGGTAGTACTACTGAAAATGGTATCAACAGTTTGATTACATGGTCTTACGTTTTTACAAGTATTCCATTTATGATACTCGGCGAAGAATTGCTATCCATTAGCTTGCTATACGCCGCTTGGAAAAAATGGAATTGGAAATTCTGGCATGCGTCCTTGCTCTGCGCTTTACTTTTTGCAACATGGCACTTGACTTCCTATGATTTTAATTTCCTACAATGTATCATTACGTTGGCACCAGCAAGACTCATCTTGAACTACTTATTTAAGAAAACAAACTCGATTTGGGTTACATTTATTGTTCACTTCATCTTTGATTTTATTGCATTTTTACCGATTTTACTCAAATAAAAAAGACGCTAGGAATAAAGATTCCTAGCGTTTTTATTACTCTTCTTTTCCAGTTGTAGAGGCTCGTATCAGTAATTCAGGAGTAAATAATAGGTTTCCTTGAGGCTTTCCATGATCATTAATTTTTGCAAGTAACATCTTTGCGAGTTCTTCCCCCATTTCGACAACAGGAGAACGCACAGTAGTAATCTTCGGTGATGAAATTCTATCTAAGAAAACACCATCAAACCCTGTTACAGCAATGTTTTCACCAAAACGGCGACCAAATGCAGCAGCAGCCCGCACGACACCGATTGCAATTCGATCTGATGCGCAAACAATCGCAATTTTTTCCGAATTATAACGTAGTAATTCAAAAGCTTTTTCTTCCGCGACACTCGAACTATTCGCAATAAAATAGCTTTCCGGCTCCAAACCGTGTTTTTTCACTACTTCTTCGTAACCTTCTAAACGTGATTTCATAAACTGCTCACCTAATAAATCAATTCCTAAAAAGACAATTCGCGAAAATCCAATTGCTACCATATGCTCTGTTGCAAGCTCTGTTCCTTTTTTGTTATCCACATCAATTGAATCATAACCGCGCTTATTTTCACCATAAAAAATAACTGGTTTATCGATATCTAAAAGTCCTAAATCATAATCTTTATCGCGTATTCCTGTGACAATTAGCCCATCATACGCTCCGATATTTCTGGATCTTTGGGTAACTAATTGAAGCGAATAATAGTACTTATCTAATTCGCGACTAATCCCTGTTAGTAAGTTCATATAATATGGTTCAACTGTATCAATTTCTTCTAAAATCAAAAACTTAATGACTTGTGTCCTATTTTGAACAAGCGCCCTCGCAGCATAATTGGGTACATACTCTAAGGCTTCCATTGCACTATAAACAAGCATTTTCAGTTCATCTGAGACTTGATCTGGATGATTAATAACTCGTGAAACTGTCATTTTGGAGACATTTGCCCGTTTCGCAACATCTGCTAAAGTCGCCATCTCCAACCTCCTCCATTCATAATCTTCCTTATTGTACCATCTTTTACGCAAAAAAAAATATGAATTAACCCACAAAAAAAGCATTCTCCCTAAAAGTTCGAAAATGCTTGGTTTATTATAGTTATGTAATGAGTCATTTTATAGTGTTTGCCACTTTTTTTGAGAGACTCTGCGTTCTTTCGTTTGTTGATAAGTTTTGATAATCACTCTAAATAATTGATGAGTTCCGCCAATGATAGATCCAATGACAACAGCAACAAGTATCGTTGTTAGAAAACTAATAAATGGAAAACTAGATGCATTCATTGCAGCAATTCCTAATATAAAAACAATAATAGTAGGTAGTACATAATACCTAATGTCCTGTTCCTGCATACAAAGCGCCCCTTTACCAAAATTATAACTCCCATCAACTACTGAAATTATAACGCGAAAACTGGCTTTTTTCAAGGGTTAGACGGATTTTAGAACCACCTTATAAAAATGATAAATGGCTCTATATAGCGCTTTCTAAAGACGCCCTAAATCCACTCAGTATGAATTCATCAAAAAGAAAAATTTGTTACCACTTTGTAACATTAAGTAAGTCCTTTTACTTATTTTAAGTTAAGCTAATATTTATTCATTTTTTTAGATAAGTATTACTATTTATTGCCCTTTTTTCTGATTTAATTGCCCATTTATTTATAGCATATACAAAATACCGTGCTCTTCTTTTTGTTTCATAAAATTTTCTCCTGCTTTTGCAAAAAACTTTTTTCAGGCGGATTATTTTGTTTTTCAAAGTCGTATTCGTTGTAAAATGCTTTTTTACTTAAATGAAAATGACTTTTTCCAGCAAAAATTAACTTCAAAAAAGAAAATTCCATTTTTTACAAAAAAAGAAATACCAGTTATGCTTACGTTGTTCCATTATAAAAACGGAAGAGTTCCCCCCTCTTCCCCCGAAGGTCTCTTCCGTTTTTCTCTTGTTATTCTTTTAAGTGATAAGGATATGTTGACACTACTACATCCCTTTTCATTAGAAGTCTAGTGCGAATCAGTAGACTTGTTTGGTTATGAAGGACATTTTGCCAACCTTTTCTAGGAATAAATTGCGGTATTAATACCGTTAGTGAGTAATTGTCTTGATCTGCTTTTTGTTTAGCCGTGTCAATAAATTTCATTAATGGATCTGAAATGGAACGATACGGAGAAAACAGATTAGCCATGCGCACTTCAGGATGAACCCTATTCCATCTCTCAACAAATTCTTTTTCCTGTTTTTTATCAATAGAAATGTGAACAGCAATGACCGTGTCACCAATAGACTTAGCATATTGTAAGGCACCTTCAACAACCTTGGTGGTATCCGACACACAAATAATTACGGCATTTCCTTTAAAATCAGGCAAGTCCATTGTTTCGTCAATTCTAAGTTGTGGTCCCACTTTCCGGTAATGATGTCTCGTCCGATGGAACACATAAATCATAATAGGCATAAAGATAAATACTGGCCACACAGATTCAATTCTAGTTAAAAATAACACTAGTAGAACGGTGAACGAAATCGAGGCACCAAGTAAATTAGCTGATAATGCTTTTTTCCACCCTTTTGGACGCTGTTTCCACCATTTTACAATCATCCCTGTCTGTGAAAGCGTGAATGGTATAAACACCCCGACAGAGTATAGTGGAATGAGTAATTCCGTTTTTCCTTTAAATAAAATAATTAGTAAGATAGAGCCAATTGCTAATGTAATAATACCGTTAGAATAACCTAGTCTATCTCCTCTAGCTAAATACATTCTTGGCATAAATTTATCTTTCGCCAAGTTGAATGCTAACATTGGGAATGCAGAGAATCCGGTATTAGCTGCTAAGACTAAAATAAGTGCAGTCGTAGCTTGAATAAAATAAAACATGAAGTTTCTACCAAATACATTTTCGGCAATTTGAGATAATACAGTTACTTTTAATTCAGGTACAGTTCCATAAACAAAAGCAAGGACAGTTATTCCTACAAAGAAGAAGCCAAGCAAGCCTGCCATTAATGTTAATGTTTTCGCTGCATTTTTTGGTCGTGGTTCTTTAAATAACGGTACTGCATTTGAAATAGCCTCAATACCAGTTAAAGAAGCCGAGCCTGATGCAAATGCTCTTAATAAAAGAAAAATCGTTACGCCTTGTACATGTGTTCCTACCGCAGCAGTTTCATGACTTGCATCCATACCAGTTAATACTTTAAATAAACCTGTAAAAATAAGAGCTATAATAGAAAAAACAAATAAATATACTGGTATTGCGAGTAAACTAGCTGATTCAGTAATCCCCCTAAGGTTGATAATCGTTACTCCGACAACGAGCACCACAGCTATAGGTACTGCGAACGGATATAATGATGGGACAGCAGAAACAATTGCATCTGTTCCGGACGATACACTTACAGCAACGGTAAGCATGTAATCGACTAGTAAAGATCCACCTGCGATTAAACCAGCATTATTTCCTAAGTTCTCTCTCGAAACAATATATGCTCCCCCACCATGTGGATAAGAGTAAATAATTTGTTTATAAGATAGATTAAGAGCAAACAAAAGAACAAGTACACAGAGCGCAATTGGTAATGAATACCACATAGCGGCAGCACTAACAGTTACGAGTACCAATAAAATCTGTTCTGTACCATACGCAATAGAAGAAAGTGCATCTGATGACAGAACTGCTAAAGCTTTTAATTTCCCCAATTTTTGGTCTCCAGCTTCTGATGTTTTCAGAGGGCGGCCGATTAATAGTCTTTTTAGCGGCGAAGCCATTGTATTCCCTACCTTTTTTATTTGATTTTTAGCTAACTCCAAGTTGACCAGACACATTATAGCACAGCTAATTTTAGATTGTAATACTAAATTAAATTATTTTAGCTACCTAATTATTTTCCGAGTGAATAATTGTTCGTAGCGCTTGTTTTCGCGTCTTTTCCAACTGAAAATTTATTTCATACGCCTTTCAATATACATACCCATTAATAAGATAAATAACTCGTTTTTTTTAGTTATATTTTCAGAAAAAAAAGAATTTAATTTGGGTATTTACAAATGATAACCTTTTTTTATATAATAGTTTCTAGCGGTAAAAAACTTTTATACATATGGCCCGTTGGTCAAGCGGTTAAGACACCGCCCTTTCACGGCGGTAACACGGGTTCGAATCCCGTACGGGTCACTTTTTAATCAAAAAAATCAGCTTGAAAAATATTTTTCACTTTTTTTCAAAAAAAGCTGGTAAAATTGTTCAAAATGTTATATCATGTACTAGTATCTGTTTTTGAGAATTAATTATGCATTAGATTTCGATGTGCCAGCAGTGAGAGCGACTCTTAGCCGACTTAGCTCAATCTGGTAGAGCAACTGAATCGTAATCAGTAGGTTGCGGGTTCAATTCCTGCAGTCGGCATTTTATAACGGAGGGGTAGCGAAGTGGCTAAACGCGGCGGACTGTAAATCCGCTCCTTCGGGTTCGGTGGTTCGAATCCACTCCCCTCCACCATTTTCTATTATTGGGCTATAGCCAAGCGGTAAGGCAACGGATTTTGATTCCGTCATGCGCTGGTTCGAATCCAGCTAGCCCAGTCATATTTAGAGCCGTTAGCTCAGTTGGTAGAGCATCTGACTTTTAATCAGAGGGTCGCTGGTTCGAACCCAGCACGGCTCATCCTTAATGAAACAAGCAAAGTAGTCACTTTGCTTGTTTTTTTATATAGTAAAAGATAAACCATTTATTTAATAGTTTATCTTTTTTTCTAAGTATATGACTAGGGAGATGTTACTTTTGTTTTTAATCTGCTACATGGGGTTTCGTATTTATTCAATATGACGAAAGACTTCGAATTTTCTTCTAAAAAACCTGATTCTATCAACTTTCTACAGAGATGCGTAACTGAGCGTACAGATAGGTTAGAATAGTTAGCAATAATTTTTCTTGTGAAGCATTTCGGAATCCGGAGCATCCCTTCTTTTTCAGTGCCAAAAAAAATTCCTAATTGCTCTAACGACTCTTTCAAACGACTTTCCCCATTACCGCGCATTAAATTGCATTTTTCGATAAGTACATTTTCGTGATTTCGATTATTTAGATATAAATAGAGCCACCCCTCTTGCATCCCAATAATCGAGCAAATGATATCCTCCTTATCGAATTCATATGCAGTAATTGTTTCAATGACTCTGGCAGTGTATACATTCGCTTCTGCCATAAAATAATCATTTAAGCCAGCGATTTGGTTGGATCCTAAAAAACTTACTACATTTTGCTTTTTTTCCAATGAAACTATACCTTTTTCAATAAAGTAAACCCTTGCATTTATTGTATCTTCAGTTAATAAAATCGTGTTAGTTGATATTTTTGTTTTTTTATACGGGACTTTGTTATTGATTAAAGTTTGTAGGAAGCATGTATACCCGAATTCTTCTTCCAAAACTTTTTTACTATACAAATTTTCAAATACCGATTGCATATATTGTCATCTCATTTCTATTTTGGTTATTAGCAAATAGTTTTATAATGCGATGAGTGGCTTCTTACAAGTGATGATACTACCAAACACTTTTAAAAGGAACCCAACAAAAAAACCAAACTTCCTACATTCCCCAACAATTTTTGACTTTTTTGTCACATTTAAAATTTATTCATTCTATCTATTATTTCGTTTGCATCTTTTAATACTTCTATTATAAGACAGCGCCTTCCACCCCACTTTTTCATCTAAAAGGTTTTGCGTATCCTTTTCTCAAAAACAGTACCTTGCGAAATACTTTTTTGCGGCATTATTTCCGTTTCTTTGCTATTTTCGCGATATTTTGAACGATTCGTGAAAGTTTTTATTTGGTTATTTTGTTCTTCATGTATACTATTTTCGCAAAAACAGCCTTATTAGAGAATAACGTTTTAGCAGCTCAGGTTACGGGAAACAAATGGCATAAGGGGGGATTCGTATGTATTTGAAAGAAACATTAGACCAATTTGCTTCGATTGATAATATTCTTAAACTTCTCAAGAAAAATCCTAGCTTTAATAAACACTGCAGGCAAGAACGGCTTCCGGAAAAAATGATAATGGCAGCGGATAAAACTAAAAACGATGTATATATAATAGAAGAAGGTTTTATAAAATTAATATTCGCCGGGGATAGCAACCGTAATTTTTCTTATATTGTATCTAAAGGTGCGTTTCTTCATTTGCCTATTTATTCTGAGGATATACCGCAGCATACAGCAATGCTTTCACTCACTGATGTTGTATGGTGGAAAATTGATTTTCATTACTTTAAAACTATGATGGCGTTAGAAGATCCAAAAAATTATTTAATGCTCCATCAATTAGCTGAAACCAGAAAAAGATTATATCTGATTGCTTTTCAAGAACAATTACCTCCCCGCAAAAGAGTTTATTATGCTTTAAACATGATGATTGATTTTGGTCTCGAAGTATCTGAAAAAGCAGTTGAGCTCCCGCCATTTTTAACTTATCAAGTTCTTGCTGATTATGCTAATACTTCTAAAAGTTACTCGTCCAAAGTCCTCGGGGATTTACGAAAACAAGGCATTTTGGAGTCACAAAAAAAGCCCTGGCGCATTAATGATGTCCAGAAGTTTCAACATTTAATGGAAACAAATATCCCACTTGTAAATAAATAAAAAAACTAAGAGCCAATTTTGACTCTTAGTTTTTTTCTAATTAAATTAGTTCGCTTCGCCAAGCTGGTGTTTTTGCTTGTTGATATTTCTCCACTTGATTAACTGATTGGAACAGTTCCATTTTATATTTCACGACTTCTTTCGCTGCATCAATGCAGTCTGGGTAAATTGCATTGGCGTCCCAAAGTTCTGTTGTACTTAAAATTTCACGGCATTTCTTATAAAAGGCGTATTTATAATCACTCGAAATGTTGACTTTTTGAATGCCAATTTCAACTGCTGCTGCAATTTCGGCATCGGGATTTGCGGAACCACCATGGAGCACAAGCGGAATGTTCACTAGAGCTTGTATCTCTTTTAAAATATCCAGGCGTAATTTGGGTTCTTTGTCTTTTGGATAAATACCGTGAGCCGTTCCAATTGCAACTGCTAGCGTGTCGACTCCAGTACGGCTAATATATTCTTCCGCTTCTTCAGGTTTTGTATAAATAATCTCGCTGACGCCACCTTCAATGCTATTTCCCGTTTTCCCGATAGTTCCGAGTTCGCCTTCAACAGAAATGCCCAATTTATGACAAACATCAACGACTTCTTTTGTCACTCGAATATTTTCTTCAAAAGGTAATAGTGAGCCATCAATCATCACTGAACTAAAGCCGCAACGCACTGCTCGCATCACATCGCCCATGTTATCACCATGATCCAAATGAAGTACAAATGGCACTGGACTATTTTTAATTCTCGCAAGTACATATTGGAAAAAATCATCTTTTGTAAAATCCAATTCCGTTGGATGCACGGCGATAATTGCTGGAGCATTATTTTTTTCGGCTTCTTCCACTACAACTCGCAAAAAGTTACTGTCTGCTACATTAAATGCTCCTACAGCGAATTTATTCTCTTTGGCTACTTCTAATAATTGTTTCATATTTACTAACATGTTTTCATTTCTCCTTTTAAAGTGATTTTCCGGTTGAACCGGATAGTTGAATATAATACTTAACAGCTTCTTTGCCGGCCTTCATTGTTTCATGGATTAAGTCGACATAGTTAATAGCTGGGTTTTCTTTTAAAGACGCTTTTATTTTATCGGCCTGCGCTTTCATAAAATCTGAGCCCACATTGATTTTATTAATACCGAGCCGAACAGACTCTCGGATATTTTCCGACCCGCAACCAGAACCGCCATGCAATACAAGTGGCATGTTTGTTGCTGCCTTAATTTCACGAACAATATCAAACTGGAAAGCGGGCGTAAAGCCTTCTGGATAATCACCGTGGGAAGAACCATACGAAATGGCTAGTGCATCAATTCCGGTTCGCTCTGCAAAATCAATTGCCACTTTGGGATTGGTATACATGTCTTGGTTCGTATAGTTATCCCCCGTCACCGCACCAATATTACCAACTTCCGCCTCGACACTTGCATTATAAACTTCCGCAAACTCGACCATTTTTTTCGTGATTGCAACGTTTTCTTCATAAGGATAACTAGAGGCATCCATCATCACACTGGAAAAACCGTCTGCCAAACATTGCTTCACTATCGCCACGTCTTGCCCGTGATCTAAATTAATCGCAACTTCCACGCTTGCTTCTTCTGCCATTTTTATAATCGGCTTCGTTAAAAATCGACTTCCTAAGTGGCTTGTTAAATGGTCTTGAAGTAAATCAATGATGATTGGCGCACGAAGTTCTTGAGCTGCATCGATTACCGCTCTTGCTGTTTCCAAGTTAAAACAATTAATCGCCATTACCGCGTAACGCTCTTTGTTCGCACGCGCCAACATTCCTTTCATCGAAACATACATTTGCCTTATCTCCTCGCCCTATGAAATTTTAATTCCAGACAAATCGACTTCCTCTTCTTCTTCCAAACCTTGATCTGCAATGAGTTCTTCTTCCTTGGTCGGCTCCCGTTTCAAGATAAGCAACATAGCTGCTGTGACACAAGTTCCTATCAGTAGCGCCAAGCAGAATAAAATTGGTTCGTTCATCGCTGGGACAATAAACATTCCGCCTGATGGAACTGGCGAACCAATCCCCCACGTCATACTAAGTCCTCCGCCAACCGCGGCCCCAAGTGTACAAGAAATAATAACGCGAATTGGATCCACTGCAGCAATCGGAATAACACCTTCTGTAATCATGCAAATCCCCATTGGAAAAGCGATTTTGATATTATCTTCTTCTGATTTTGTATATTTTTTCTTTTTAATCAGTTTGGAAACTACCCATGAAAGTGTAACTCCAAATGGCGGCACCATCGAGGCAAGTATTTTCACGGCTTCTGGTTCTTTAACACCTTCTAAAAGTAACCCATCGGCAAACAAGGAAGCGACTTTATTTACAGGTCCGCCAAAGTCAAATGCTGCCATCGCGCCAAGTATAGCCCCGAAAACAAATCGCATACTGCCTTGCATTCCTTGTAAGAAGCTTGTCATCGCCTCCGTTGCCCAAACAATTGGAACCCCAACAACGAAATACATCAAGAGCCCGATGACCAAACTACTAATAAGCGGAATAATCATCATCGGCATTAAACCTTGCGCCCATTTTGGCACTTTTACATATCTGACAAGAATAAGGATAAAATAACCAACTAAGTACCCGCCGAGCATCCCACCTAAGAAACCAGCACCGATGGAATTGGCGATGAGCCCCATGAGGAGCCCTGGCGCGATCCCGGGCCTGTCTGCTATCGAATAGGCAATCGCTCCGGCAATAACTGGCGCAAGCAAGCCCATACCGAGAACACCGAGCGAAACGAGCGCATCTGGAATAGAATACGGCGCTTTATAATTTTCAATAACCTGTCCACTTGTTAAATTTCCAATGGCAATAAGTAACCCCGAGGCAACAACTAACGGTAACATATACGAAATCGCTGTAAGTGCATGTTTTTTGATTTGCAGTTTTTTCATCATACCGGTTCACTCCCTAGTTATTTATTTCGTTGTCTATTTTATTTATAATTTGTTTTGGTGCTTTAATTGCTAAATCAGTTGGAATTTCAACCACACGTTTCCCTTTAAAACGGTCTTTTCCGCTGATTTTAATATCGGCTGCAATGATAACCACATCGGCATTTTTCACCTGCTCTGCTGAAAGTTCGTCTTCAATACCAATCGTGCCTTGCGTTTCAATATGGATGGTATGCCCAAGCGCGATTCCCGCTTTTGTTAGTTTTTCTTTGGCAATATACGTATGGGCAATGCCAGATGTACAAGCCGCGATTCCAATAATATTCATCCCAAACTCCTCCTAATCCTGATTTTTGGCTAACAATTTAATAAAATCTTCTTTTGTCTGTACGGTTTGAAATTGTCTGATCACCTCATCATCTGCGAGTAAAATCGCTACTTTTTGAAGTAACTTGATATGGGTTGTTGTTGCATCTGAATTTTTCACGGCGAAAAGGATAATAATATTAACTGGCTTATCATCAAGCGACTCCCATTCTACCGGCTTGCTCGTTCTTCCAACTGCAATCGATGTATTCGTTACGCTAGCTGATTTACCGTGCGGAATGGCAACACCTTCGCCGAGTCCTGTTTTCCCTTCCTCTTCGCGATACAATACATCTGCTATAAAAGTATCTCTATCTGATACAGCGCCAGTTTCCACAAGTAAGTCGGTTAATTCTTCAATCACTTCTAACTTTGTCGTTGCTACTAAGTCCAAATTGACAAGTGCCGGACTTATTACTTTGCTAATATCTAATTCTTGAATATCCATGGGTTCGCCTCCTATAAAGTTTCCATCATTTTTTTCACCATCATTTTATCTTTCTCTGTAAACATCGCACTGACGAGCAGCGACGGGATTTCTTTGTTACTTTCTGCGTTGATTGTTGTTAGAATAAAATCAATATTCTGATAGTCTTGTAAGCTATTTTTGAATTTAGTAGATGATAAAACGTCTACTATTTCAACATCTGGAAAAGCTTTTTGAACTTTTACTTTTAAAAGTTCGGACGTTCCAATCCCGCTTGAACACATAATAATAATTCGTTTGACAAGTGGGGATGCTTCAATGTGTTTGGCGAAATATATCGTGATATAGCCAACTTCATCATCAGATATCGTATTCAACTCAAAAGTTTTAGCAACATCGCGGGCGGTTTCTTTGATGATTTCAAACAGTTTGCCGTACTCTAATTTAATATCACTTAACAAGTTGTTTTTTATGTTAATTTGATGGTTCATTCGGTTGACCATTGGCTTCATATGGCTGAGTAGCTCGATCTTTAATTGCTTTTTATTAATCGGCATATTGATTTTAGCCGCCACTTGGTTAATGTAAAAATCAGTCATTTCCTCTACAATAGGTAAAACTTTGCTTGGAACTAGTTCGATTTCATGGTTAAAACGAGAAGAAATTAAGTACTGTAAAAAATGGAATATTTCGCGCTTCGGTAACTTCATTTTTAAATATTGTTCAATCGCCTCAATAGCTTCCACTGCAATCGTATGCAGCTTTTCATTCGTTACGAGATAATCGTCATCACTTTCGTTAAAGTCTTCCACCTCTCCTTGGCGAAAACGATTTATTAAAATATACAAATGCGAAAAGATGTTTATATCATATGGGTACGGAATGCTAATCATCAGCTTATTTTCAATAATTTCCATTTGCCTCACAATAAACTGAACATCGGCTTTATTGAGGTCGCTGTATTCCGTTTTCAAATCATCGTAGCTTGATAAATCTAGGTTATTAATCACTTCATTGATTGCTGTCCGAATATTTTCTTCCGTCCCAACAACGCGTATTTCTTTTTGCCTTTTCTCAAGAGCCAAATCATATTTCTCGATGGATTGATTTAAAAGGGTAAAATCATTTTTTATCGAATTATAGCCAACGTAATATCCTTCATATAATGTCGTTACGTTCAAATATTTAGGGGATTTAAATAATACTTGCAATAAGATTTTTTCGCGTCGTTCTGTTGGGGTATAGCCAAAAATGTCACCAGTTGTTTCTAACTTTGCTTGAATATACGCCTTATAATCTAGTTTAAAACCACGCCCCTTTTCAGAAATAATAAGATCTTTTCCTTCTGTCGTGGCATTGATGTTTTTAATCTTGCGGTAAATGGTTTTAGAGGAAACGTCTAGAATTTCAGCTAGTTGCTTGGCTGTCAAAAAATCGTTTTTCGTTAAGAACAAGTTAATTAATGCACGCTCCGTTTTGGTCAGAAGCATTTCATCACCTCCCTCTACGCTCTATTATACACAAATAAAAGAAAACGGTTACACCAAGTTATGTCCACTACACTAGACAATTTTTTGGCAAAGTTTGTGAAAAGCTAATTGCTGTAGCTCTTTACTTCTAGCAAGACAATCCCCCGATAAAACCGTATAATAAACACAGGGAAGATTTTAGAAAGGGGTGCTCATGTGACGCTTGAACTACATAATGTGACGAAGAATTTTGGAACTAAAGTCGCGGTTAATGATCTATCGTTTCGCGTAGAACCAGGAAAAATACTCGGATTAATCGGACAAAATGGCGCTGGTAAAACAACTACCTTTCGTCTTATTTTGCATTTTTTAGAAGCAACTTCTGGGAAAATTACGTGGGACGGCAAAGAAGTAAGTAAAATTGATCCAAATATTATCGGCTATTTGCCTGAAGAACGCGGTTTATACCCAAATGTCACCATTGAAGAACAGTTGATATTTTTCGCCGAATTAAAAGGGTATCCAAAACAAAAAATTAAAGCAGAAATAGACGACTGGCTAGAACGCGCCGAAATTGTCGGCAAAAAAACAGACTTAATCAAAACACTATCCAAAGGAAATCAGCAGAAAATCCAGCTGTTAAGTACGATTATTCATCAACCAAAACTAGTTATTTTAGATGAACCATTTAGCGGACTTGATCCTGTCAATGCAGAGATTTTGAAAAAATTTGTCTTTGATTTGCGTGCTTCTGGAGCGGCAATTATTTTCTCCAGCCATCGCATGGAAAATGTCGAGGAACTTTGCGATTCCCTTTTAATGCTCAAAAAAGGAAACGTGGTACTTCAAGGAACGACCGAATCAGTAAAATCGGTATTTGGACGCAAACGGATTTTGATTGAATCCAACCATACTGCTGCCGAACTCGCTGCTTTACCAGAAGTATTAAATGTAGAGACGCATCGTGATGGCGTCCTGCAACTGGAAATTGCCGAAGAAGCAGATGCGGAGAAAATTTTTGATTATGTGACAAAAGATGGTTTCATCCAAACGTTCAGCCTCCAAGCTCCAACGCTCGAAGAAATTTTCAAATGGAAAGCTGGTGAGTCCAATGAGTAAATTTTGGGTGATAACCAAGCAAGTTTACAAACGACGAGTGAAAACTAAATCATTTTTAATTTCGCTATTGTTCCCAGTTTTAATCGCGGCACTGATTGCTGGTATTCCAAAAATGGTGGACTATTTTGACTCTAGTAGTGATATTACAAAAATTGCGGTACTTTCTGACGATCCTGTTTTTGCTAAATCACTAGCCGCAGACAAAAATCATTTCGAAGTAAATACAACCATTAAAGACAAAAAAACCGCCCAGTCCGCTTTGAAAAAAGGTGATATCGACGGATTTGTCACGATTACGCAAGAAAATGATACTGTTGGCGCGATTTATACGACTCAGGAAACAGCCGGACAAGATGTTATTACTCGTTTAACTGAAGACCTGACAGCTACGAAAATCGCCGAAAAAGCAGCTGCATATAAAATCACCAATGAACAATTGCAGTCAATTACATCTCCTGTCTCTGTGACAAATGATTTAGAATCCAATAACCAGCTAACCAACCACGAAAAAGATGTCATGAGCGCAGCGGTACTTATTTTAACGCTCGTTATCTTCATCTTCGTTATGAGTTACGCAAACATTGTTGCCTCTGAAATCGCTACAGAAAAAGGCACACGAATTATGGAAGTCATTTTATCAAGCGTATCGGCGACGACACACTTATTTGCCAAACTAACAGCGATCATTTTTATGCTTCTGACGCAAATTGGGTTTTATGTCGTTTGTGGCGCGGTCGTTCTAATTGCTGGCCGTAACACAGAAATGGTCCAAAACGTCTTAGATCAAATTGCTGTTTTCCCAGCCTACTATCTTGTGCTAAATTTACTATTTGTTATTTTAGGTTTACTGTTATATATTTTACTCGCAGCAATGATTGGTTCGATGGTCCCAAATGTCGAAACCGTTGCCCAGTTTATTTATCCGATGACGATTCTAGCAATTATCGGCTACTGGGGATCGATTGCAGCAGCTAACGCACCGGACAATTTACTCGTTGTTATCGGCTCGTACATTCCGACCTTTTCACCGATGATGATGTTAGCGAGAATGGACTTATTATCCGTTTCGACTATCGGCATCTTTAGTTCACTTGCCATTCTCCTTGCGAGCGTGGTGGGCGCCTTTTTCCTTACCGTTCGCCTTTATCAAGGAAATGTCCTGCTATATAGCAACGACGGCTTATGGAAAACTTGGAAAACCTCCTTATCCTATGCAAAAAGAAAATAAAGAAAGTTGGTAAATTATGCAAATTAGACTATCTAAGCGCGAAGATGCTGCTTCTATGATTGAATTAGAACATTTAGTTTGGACTCCAGGAACAACGCCTGGCAATATCCATTTTGATAGTGAGGCAGATTTTTTACTTAAATCCCCTCCAGGGTCCAAAATAGTTGTCGCAACTGAGGATAAAGTAGTCGGGATTCTTGGCTACAAATCCCCTATCCCGCTTCTATCCAATAAACACGTAGTAGAAATTGATATTGCTGTACATCCAGACTTCCAGCGTGCTGGCGTTGGACAACTTTTAATGGACAAAATGAAAGAAGTTGCCCACGAAAAAGGCTATATTAAAATCGCCCTACGCGTTCTATCTATCAATAAAAAAGCAATTCGCTTTTATGAAAAAAATGGTTTTAAACAAGAAGGACTACTGGAAAAAGAATTCATTATTCAAGGCGAATATGTCGATGATATATTAATGGCTTATTTCCTCTGACAAAAGACCCGGCTTAATGTTCAAACTATGACTTTATAATCATTTTACGAATAAAGCGTTTACATTTATTTGAAACGGTTATATATATAGTACAACGAACAAATAAAAGGTGATGCGAATGACAAAAACTTGGTGTACAAGCTGATTTTTTTCTCAGCTTTGTCATATGCCGGCAAACGTCTGGTGAAGGATTTTAGTGTCAAGCAGCTACGGTTAGCTGACAGGAGGAAGGCGAGGAGTATAAGCCGCGTCAAGGACTTTACGCTAACTTAGTTGTAGGAAGACGGAATTTCGTTACGTCGCTCGTTTATCAATATTTTTATCCTCACTACATTGGTAAATAAGCGAATAAAGTATCGTATCATTCATGGCCACTATTTAAGCAAGTTACGGGCGCTCATTTATTCGTAAGTTTGAATATCTTGAGAAGTAAGTAGCAAGACAAATAATTCGCCTACTTGTTTGAAAATGCCTCACCGTTTTCCGATTGTTGTATGTTTATTCAGAAACATCCAGACATGGTCCGGCCCATCAGATGAGTGGCAAGACAAGCTCATCCGAAAAGAAAAACCCCGTGTGACGAAATCGTCATTCGGGGTTTTTTGATTCTGAAAACAAGATAGAGATATTTTTATCATAAAATCTTTGGATGACTAAGTGACATTTTTCAAATTCTTTTGCTTCTAGATGTGTCACTAATTCCTCTAAGGTCTCCGAAACATCCATTGTAAATGCTTCGAAAAATAGCTTTTCGTTCTTTTCTTTCATATTTTGCAGCGTCTGGCTCAGTATATCAATGTTTTTCTCCATAGCTGGCATTTCTGTATAGTGAATCATACAAGCATAAAAGTTTTTCACATGGCTAATAAAAACATTGGTGTCTTGTTCCGCAACAGCTAGTTTAATATAAACTAATTCTTTACGAAGACATGTAGCGCAAACTTCTGCGTCTTTTTCTTGTAGTTTTTGTACAGCATAATTTAGATGAAAAAAAGCTAACTTCAATCGTGATTTTTCGCGATGCTCGGCTTCACTGTTTACTGCAACAGAAAAACCAGTTTCTCCATTTTTTTTGCATAATATACCACTTTTATGTAAACAATGGAGCGCACCAAAAGCTACTCGTTTGCTGACCTGAAATCGTTTCATGATGTCTTCTATGTCCACTTTTTCGCCATTTTCCAAAGTGTTAGTCATAATCTCATTCTTGATTTCTCCGTAAATAGGATCTGCAACAAATCCACTTTTCTCCATAATTTGAACCTCTTTATTTTTTATTACTTTCACTGTTATATTTTACACGAAAAAACTCGATTTAGATATGCCTTTTCGCAAAAAAATGTGTACATTACGTTACAAAAGGAATTGTATTGTTATAACAAAAATAGACAATAGATTGTAATGACAAACGAGATACTCAATGTTATATTTATATTGTAATAACAATATAAACAAGGAGTGATTGTTTTGACCACGTATGATTTAGCACCGGAAGTAAAAATCCATCAGTTCGATGGTGCTTGGGCGGGTTACAAAGATATTGCTGCAGAATTACTAACTGCCATTCAAAAAAAGAATAAAAAACAAACGATTATCGCCATTGAATGTTATCCAGGAACAAGAAATGAAGAAATTGCTTCCGAACTACTTCCATTGTTACCTGTAGAAAAAGCGATTTTTGCAGATGATTTGGCGCTTAATAATGAGGAAGTAACAGCTATTATTAAAGCAAATTTAACAGATGACCGAGTGTTCGGTATTATGTCTCATTATGAAGTGAGTGACTTTTATCCGGCTGATACACTGGCAACAATTCAAGCAGAAATAGCTGAAATTCAAGGCTTAGTTGTTATTTATGGAACAGGAGCAACCGTTGTCGCGCCAAGTCCTGACATCCTTATTTATGCAGATTTAGCGCGGTGGGAAATTCAGTGCCGTTACCGCGGAGAAAATAAACCTAATTGGAAAGCGGACAATGCGAATGAAGATGCGCTTCGTAAATTTAAACGAGGCTACTTCTTTGAATGGCGCATGGCTGATCGCCAAAAGAAAAAACTCTATCAACAGGTAGATTTCTTACTTGATACAAATAAAAAAAATGAACCAAAAATGGTACGCGGTGAAGATTATCGAAATGGCTTAAAACAAGTTGCGAGAGCTCCTTTTAGAGTTGTTCCCTACTTTGATGCCAGTGTTTGGGGCGGTCAGTGGATGAAAAATAATTTTGGACTTGATCCAGCTGCCGACAATTACGGTTGGGCCTTTGACGGCGTTCCCGAAGAAAATAGTTTATATATGCGTTTTGATGATATTCGTATTGAAGTCCCTTCCACAAACGTAGTCAACCATTTTCCAAATGAATTACTTGGACCAAAAGTGCATAGCCGATTCGGCACGGAATTCCCGATTCGGTTCGACTATCTCGATACTGTTGGTGGAGGCAATTTGAGTCTACAAGTCCATCCTTTAGTAGAATATGCGCAAGACAAGTTTGGCATCCATTATACGCAAGACGAAAGTTATTATATTTTAGAAGCAGCTAGCGATTCCACTGTTTACCTTGGAACAAAAGAAGGCACAACAAAAGAAGCGATTATGGCCGATTTAGAAAAAGCCGCTGAAGGAAATTACCGTTTCCCTGATGAAAAATATATTAACGTCTTCCCTGTAAAAAAACACGACCATATTTTAATTCCAGCCGGTACGATTCATTGCGGCGGCCCAAGCACAGTCGTTTTAGAAATTAGCGCGACTCCTTATATTTTCACGTTTAAATTGTGGGACTGGGAACGAACGGGCCTCGACGGCACTCCACGCCCTGTTCACTTAGAGCACGGCCGGGAAAATCTCCAACTTGATCGTGACACCAAATGGGTAAAAGAAAACTTAATAAACCAATTTGAAACTTTGCATGAAGATAATACTTCAAAAGTAGAGCGCACTGGTTTGCATGAATTAGAATTTATCGAAACCCACCGCCACTGGTTTAAAGAAACAGTTACCGTCCACACAAATGACAGTGTGAATATGCTCAATTTGGTAGAAGGAACTAGTGCTGTTGTCGAAAGTAGCGATGACTCCTTCGCACCATTTGAAGTACATTACGGAGAAACATTTATCGTTCCTGCAATTGTCGGAACTTATCAAATTAGAAATACAAGCGACAACGAGAAAATAGCTGTTATTCAAGCATTTGTACGTAATTTATAGAAAAAAAGAAGCCTATCAATCTGGATGTTGATAGGCTTCCTTTTATTCAAAATCAATATAATATCGATAATGCCTTCCCACATAAAAGCATTCACTATACTCTCTAAAATCACTTTCTTTTTGTTTCGTCATTCGCACTCTTTTTAAAATTGGCTCCTGTTTATCAATCCCTAGAGCTTCCTGAACTTCACGATTTGGCAACATTGCTTCGATATATTCCTTCTCTTGATTAACGATAATGCCAAACCCTTTCAAATATTCATAAAAAGAACCATAATAATCTTCCGCTTTGAGCGAATAATCTTGGTTAAACGGTATCACACTGACAAAAAGAGCAAAAGCAAGATCTGCGGTTCCGCGCAAACGTTTAATTTGTAAGACTTTATCTCCAACCGTTAACCCCAACTGCATCGCAATTTTTTTATCCGCATTTATTACTTCAACTTCAGCATGCAATGTCACAGCCTTTTTCCCAAGCTCTTTCATTTCATTCGTAAAACTGCGCACTAACGTAAAATGCTCATCCTCTGGTTCCTCCCAGTCGCGTACAAAGGTTCCTTTCGCACGTTCTCTGTATAACAAATTTTCGCGAACGAGCTCATCTATTGCTTTTCGTACCGTAATTCTGCTGACATTGTATAAATCACATAAATCAAGCTCCGGTGGAATTTTATCCCCAGCTTGCCAAATTTCTGATTGAATTTTCCCGCGTAAGTCATCTGCTATTTGAGCGTAGAGTGGCGATGCGTCATTCATCTTATTTAACTTTCTAACCATTTTAAGTCTTCCCTCTCAAATTGTATTATTGTCATCACAATAAATCATAGCATATGCTTATCCAAAATACCATTATTGAAAGAAAGACTACCGACATCATCTTAAGTAAAAACCATTTGTTTTGCCTAGTTTTTTAAAGCTTTGTTAATAATAAACGCTTTGCTTGATATAGTTTCCCTGAGTCAAATACTAAATCTGAAACACAGCGATATACGCCATTTGAAACTGGTATAGAAAGCACTGAATTTTCAAATGCTAAACCACCTGTTAACCTTGTAATCGAGTTATCTTTTAAAGGCTCTAATAAAGCACCCGATTCAGTTGCATATAAAATGAGTAGTGTATTTGAAAATATCTCCACTTCGCCTAAAACTTCTTCATTCTGCCCTATTGAATCTATATATTTGTCATTATCCTTTAGCGCAATAAATGATTTTATGAAAGTAAAGTCGTCCTTATTATTACAATGAATACTGATACATGCACCACCCTCTGGATCCCAAGCAACCACATTTTTATCTGCTATTTTATAAATAAAATCTTCTTTGTTTGCTTCGATTAACTTTTCATAATCATCCGTCATAATACCATTCCATTTAGTTATAATTTCATAATCACCAAATAAAACTGGACCACCTTCCGTGCTGATATATCCAATTTGTTTGTATTCATTATCCACACTTGTTGTCCTCATTTCATCGTAAAATATAAATTTGTCATACATATTATACCATGCTATATATTAAAAAACGTAGTATATCCAAGTGTCACTTAGCATACTACGCTTTCATACATTATACGTTTATTCATTTACTTATGGAAACCAATTCAAAGTGCTACCTATTCTACTGCAACTCAATCGTTAAATCACCTGTTTTGAGGCGTTCCTTTTTAACAAGAATCGGTCTGACAATAAGTGCAATAACACCTGGCAAGACAACTGCTACCAAAATAAAAGCAGCAAGTGTGCTGAATCCGTAATTTGCTATTAAATAAAGTGGTGCAACAAAGGCGCATAAGCCAAGGCCAGCAACTTCACTCGCGGCTTGAATATGAAATACCATCACGCCAAGAGGTCCAGCAATTAATGTCGTCAGTAACGGCACTAACATCAAACTAGGCTTTCTAATAATATTAGGTGTTTGTAATTTCGGCGTACAGATAAGTTGCGCGAAAAATGCACCCCAGTTATTGTCCCGATAACTTAACACCGCAAAGGATACAAATTGCACCGAGCATCCAATCAATGCCGCAGCACTAGCTGTTGGATCAAGTTGAAGCGCAATCGCGAGCGCAGCAGATGAAGCCGGACTAAGTATCAGTAACCCAAACACAAAAGCAATAACCATCGATGAAATTAGCGGTGAACCACCAATTAATGAACTAATCCCAAGACTTACAGAAGCTAAAATCGGCGCCATAATCTTTGCAAATAAAATACCGCTAAGTCCGCCCGCTAAAAGTGATACGCCAGGAATTAAAATCATATCAAATTTCGTCTTCCCAGTGACCCTTTTCCCAGTCCAAACTGCCACAATAACGGCCAAAATAGCGCCCACCGGTTCTCCGCTAGTAATACCAACGCCACCACCAGCCAAAGTCACTACCGCCCCGCCGCCAATAACAGCAGATGCAGCCGCACTTATCGTCACAAGCGTATTCGCATGCAAGCACATCGCGATACCAACACCAATTCCTGGAATGAGCATCGTTTTACCAATCGCACCAACCGTTACAAGAAATGAAATTCCTGTCATCTGGCCAATCGTTTGCAACAGAAGCCCAATCCCAAGCGTTACAAGAACCGCATTCGCAATCCCCATAGAAGCCTTATAGGAACGATCTATAAAATATTCTTTCATTACTTCTCCCCTTCTAAAATGTATTCTTCCTCATTGTAATCACTCCCTTGTTAAAAAGCTAGTTTTATTTACTGGTTTTCCTTTAAAAAAGTTAAAAAGGTTTCGGCAATCCGATTTTCCAGTCTTTGCTTGTTTTTTAAGACCGAAAACTTCCGCATAAAACTACCCGCCTCATTAAAAACGCGTAATTTCCCTTCCGCTATTTCTGTTTTAACGACACATCGTGAGATCACCGTGTAGCCCATGCCCTCAAGCACCATTTGTTTGACCGCCATATTGCTCCAAGCAACGACTTTTTCAGCGACATTCCAACCGTTTGTACTTAATACATGATCCAGGTATTCTCGTGTACCAGATCCTTCTTCTCGCGCAATCCACGTTGCCCCTTGCTCAATTTCCACAAGTGAACCATCTGCCCGACCAACAATACACATTTCGTCATCCGCAAAAGCACTTATCTCCAAATCTTTCTTACTCACTTGCCCTTCAATAAGGCCTGTATCCACTTGAAGTAGCTCGACTTTATCAGCGATTTTCGCCGTATTTTCGATGATGAGTTCGATCGTAATATCTGGATAAAGCTCATGAAACTTTGCAATCATCGCCGGCAAATAATATTCTCCTATCGTAAAACTCGCACCAATCCGCAGCCGCCCTTTTAAATGATGGTGATACAAACTAATTTCATCTTCTACTTGTTTATATAGTCCTTCCAATTGCTTGGCGCGGTGGTATAGTATTTCTCCCGTAGCTGTTAAAATAAACTTTTTCGCTTGCCGGTATATCAGCTCCGTCTCATAAGTTTCTTCTAATTTCTTTAATTGCAACGATACAGCTGGTTGGGAAATGTGCAATTCTTCAGCCGCCTTTGTAAAACTTTGCAATTCTACAACACGGATATACGTTCTTAATGCCTCATCCATTTGAGCACCTCCATAAAAATAACTTATCAATAATATAATTAATATAAATTTTACTAATAAAATTGAAAATGGTAAAGTAAAAGCATAGAAGAAAGGGGGATGAATATGAGTCAAATTTTATTTAAAACGAAGACTTTTTGGTATGGTATTGCGCTGACGTTCTGCATCGCTACCCTATCTTATTTTTTGGCAAAACTACCATTTTTAATGATTCTCGGACAGCTTGTTACAGCAATTTTACTTGGAATTATCATTCGTGCCCTTTTTCCAGTTCCGGATAAATGGTTTACTGGCATTCAATTTTCGAACAAAGTGATTCTTCGTGCCGGGATTATTTTACTTGGTTTTCGGCTAAATTTAGTCGATATTTATAATGCTGGGTGGCGCGTATTCTTGATTGCGGCCTTATGTCTTAGTTTCGGCATTGCAGTCGTTTACTTTTTGGCGAAACTTTTTGGTGTAGATAAAAAGCTGGCGATTCTAGTCGCTTGTGGCACAGGGATTTGCGGGGCGGCGGCGGTCGTGGCAATTTCACCACAGGTAAAGGCTGATAACAACCAAACTGCGGTCGCTGCTACGATTATCGCGCTACTTGGAACTATTTTCACGATTATTTATACGCTAATTTATCCAATTTTGCCGCTTGGACCAGATGGTTACGGTATTTTTGCGGGGGCTACGCTTCATGAAATTGCGCACGTTATTGCTGCCGCGGATCCAGGTGGAACTGCAGCTGTCGATATGGCGGTCATCGTTAAATTAACTCGCGTGGCGCTACTTGTTCCTGTCTGCTTTGTTGTTGCAAAAATGGTGAACGCTGGAACAAATAACCGCTTTTCATGGGCCGAACTTCCTGTACCTTGGTTTATTTTCGGCTTCCTAGCTACAAGTGCTATCAATAGTTTTGGTATCATTCCAACATCTATCACCAATTTCCTCGTTGTCTGTGCTTATTTCCTTATTGCTATGTCAATGGGCGGACTTGGATTAAATGTCCACTTACCATCTTTTGGAAAAATGGGCGGGAAACCTTTTGTGGCGGCGTTTATTGGTTCGGTCTTGCTTTCTGCTTTTGGCTTAGCTTTAGTACTTTTGTTTCATTTAGCAGGTTAAGTTATCCTCGGCAACTCAAATTGTGATACAATAGCAAGCACGAGGTGACTATTACATGACGAAAGCAATTTGGACTTGCCGAGCTTTTTTACTCGGATATTTTCTTGTTTTACATTTTACCGCAGACACGTATACTTTTTTAATTTTAAATGTTGGGCTTGCTTATATACCTTTCGAAATAGCTGTATTCCTCACAAAGAAACCTCGTGTATGGTGGATTTTTTGGCCACTCGGCATTGTTTGGTTAGTATTTTTCCCAAATGCGCCTTATCTACTCACTGACTTGCTACATTTACAGCGCTTAGAGATTTACGGAGCAGAAGGAATACTTTCGACATCGCCTTGGTTATGGCGCCACTTCACTTATATTATCGTTGGCGTATTCTTTGGATTATTTATTGGCTTCTGGTCCTTTGCAAAAATGCTCGCTGAAATAAGAAGACGCTTTAATTGGACTAGCTGGTTAAGTTATCAACTACTAGCCATTGGTTTAATCTTATTATCAAGCTATGCCATTTATATTGGCAGATTTTCACGCCTGCATTCGATTCATTTACTAACACAACCAATCGATTCTATCCAAATCATGTTTAGTGTTTTTCACTGGCCATTCTGGAACTTTGTGTTCTACTTCTCGATTATTCAATATGTCATTTATACGCTATTTAGCAGGTTTTCTAGCTCACTAAAAAACTAAAAACGTTTGTATTTAAGAAAGTTCTTAAATACAAACGTTTTTTTAATCGATATGGAGTTTGCTTCGTTCCGCCGAAAAGCCTTGCGGATAGCGGCGTTTTAATTTTTCGATATTTAATTCGGCAACGGTTTCCATGCTTATGTCCGCCCATTTAGCAATTTGCGATACGTACCAAAGAACATCTCCTAATTCTTTCGTCAACGCATCTTTATCTAAATCGTGTCCATGAAAAGCATATTTCTTAATCAAATCAGCAACTTCACCGGCTTCTCCAGCTATTCCAAGTCCGTAATTCGTTAATGCCTGTTCGTGTGTTGCTGCAGTTCTATTTGCTAAAACTTGATACTCTTTAAAATCCATGTGTTGTCCTCCTTGCCTCTCTCACTTTCTTACTATAACAGATAATTTTTTTCCTTTGCAGTCTTGACTATTTCGGAATTATGCGAACTGATGCTCTATCAATGCCTTTCATCTTTAAAAAAATTTTCTCTTTAAAGGCTTATTTTTTTTAAGTTATTCCTTTATAATAGAGATAAGATTTCTGAAAGGAGCTTTTAAATGAAATTAGCTAGCTTAGTTGTACTTCTTGTTGGTTTGATTGGCTTTGGTTTTTCGTTTAGCATAACTGGACTTATCGGTTTCGGTGTTTGTATCATTTCGCTTATTTTTATTGTAGCAGGCATTTTCGCAATGATTCGTTCTAAAAAAAGTCGCAAACGATCTTATTCTTATTAAATAAAAAAGCTGCTTTATCCTTCATTGGTAAAGCAGCTTTTTCTATTCTTTCGGCCACGTTCGCGTACGATTTTCCGCTAACTTTAAGCGAACAAGTTCCTCACCATCTGCCCCCATACTTTCAGCAATTTGAAGTGCATATATCATGACATCCGCTACTTCTTTTAAAATTGCTTCCCGGTTTTCTTTTAACGCTATTTCATCCGTTTTCCACTGAAAGCATTCAAGTAGTTCAGACGCCTCAAGCGATAGCGAAATTGCCAAATCTTTCGGGTGATTATATTGATCTAACCAATCGCGTTCTTTTAGAAAAGCAGTAATTTCAGCTTGTAATTGTTTCACCATTTTCGCTCCTTTAGAAGATTTTTTGTGAAATATATCGCAAACACCTTTATAAAAAATGAGCACTAAGCCGCCTAATATTAGGAAACTTACTGCTCATTCAATTATGCGTTTAAAGAAATTGCTTCTTCAATTTTGTTTGGTGGGATAAATCCGTTTAAACGGTGGATTTCTTCGCCGCCTTTGTAAAGTACAAGTGTTGGTGTTTGTTGTACATCACGGTCAAAAAAGAAGTTTTCGCCCATTTCTTCTAATTTTACTTTTAATACTTTTACTTTGCTTGCGTTTTCAGAGTTTTTGAATTCAGCAAAAGAAAGGTCAAGCATTTTGCAATTAGGACAATTGTCTTTCCAATAATCTACATATACTAATTCTTCCCCATTAATATGAGCTGCGAATTCTTCAGCTGTTTTAATTTCAATACTTGTCATTTGATTCCACTCCTTAATGCTAAAATTTTCTTGACCCAATTGTCTATGTCAGCCGCATCTTGTTCTGTGTGCGGCATTTGTTCTATTTTTAAGGTTGGGTAGCTTGTTCCGAAATAGGTTACCATTCGGTCGACAGCTCCGCAATAAAAATCCATACCCCATTGTGTTTCCCCAGTGCCAAAAATGGCTACGTTCTTGGGCTTTACGGCTAGTTCCGCGATAAAATCTTTCATATCTGGCGGTGTTCTTCCGTAGTCGACTGTCCATGCCCCCAACACGTACAAGTCAAAATCCTCATCAAGCGGATACGCGGCGGAAGGAGATACGCGAAAGGACACAACTTCATGCCCTTCGCTTTGTAATCTCGCTTCAATTTCATCAGCCACCATTTTCGTATTCCCACTTAGAGAATCAAAGGCTAACAAAATTCTCATAAATCGTCGAATCCGTTATCCATATTCGTTTTTTTATAGCTTGAATTGCGCATTTCGAAAAAGTCGGTTTTTGTTTCTGTAAAGTTATCTGCATAGGCTTTAATCCACGTCATCGTGTTGTCGCTATGTCCTGGATAAAGTTCTGGAATACCAAGCATTCCTAGCATTTTGTTGGCACGATATTTCACGTAATCAACCATTTCTTCTACATCAATGCCTTCAATGCCTTGTAAAACTTCTTCGGACCATTCTGTTTCAAGTTCAACAGCGTGGCGGAAAGCTTCATGTGTGTATGCTACTAACTCATCTGTTTGTAATTCTGGGTTTTCCCCAAGGATAGCCCGGATTACTTCTGAAATAAATTTCGAGTGAGCTAATTCATCACGATTGATAAAGCTAATGATTTTCCCAGTTCCTGTCATTTTATTTTGACGAACAAGGTTGTAGAAGTAAGCAAAGCCACTGTAGAAATTAATTCCTTCTAAAATAGAAGATTGAATTAACGCTTTGACAAGTGTTTCACCTGTTTTATTATTCATGAAATCATCATACGCTTCCATGATTGGCTCGTTACGTTTAATGATTGTCGGATGTGTTCTTGCAAGTTCAAATACGCGATTTTGTTCTTGTAAGTTGGTGATAGAAGCAAGTACATAAGAGTAACTTTCATTATGGATTACTTCTTGTTGCCCGATAATCGCTGCATTCGCATGAACTGCTGGATCGGTAATGTATTCCGCAATATTGTAAATGAAACGTGTTTGCGGAGAATCAAGTGTTGCTAGTAAGCCAATGATGGCATCAAAAGCATATTTTTCTTCTTCCGAAAGATTCGGATATTGTTTAGCATCACTTTTCATGTCTACTTCATCTGGAATCCAGTAGTTAGTAGAAAGTTCTTTATAAGCACGGTAGAAAGATGGATACGGGATATCATTCCAATTCAAAATCCCGCTAGTTTCTCCGTTTATGATTGAAGTAGAACGATTAGGAAATAAAGGTTCTAAAATTTTAATGCGTGTAAGTTGTTCTTTTTGGTTAGCCATCTAGGCAAGCCCTCCCTTTCATTTTTGCGTTATCCATAAAGTGTTTAGAGATTTATCAGCTTGAGCACCATTCGCACTCTTCTACGTCGATATCGTTTGAACGGACATAGTAAGTTGTTTTTAATCCTTCATTCCAAGCAGTCATGTGTAGTTCAAGTAATTTACTTGCTTTGATGCCACTTGGTACGTAGAAGTTAAAGCTTAGCGATTGATCCACGTGACGTTGACGGCGACCATTTTGACGAACACTTGCGAATTGGTCTACTTTGTAAGCACCTTTTTCGTAGTATGGATATGTGCTTAAGTTTAAGTCTGGTGCGATTACTGGACGGCGGTAATCTTTTTTCTCTTCATAGTAGAACGCACTGTAAATTGGGTCGATGGAAGCAGTGGAGCCAGCAATTTGTGCCGTACTCATATTTGGCGCTACAGCTACAAGGTACGCATTACGTAAGCCTTTTTCTGCTACTTCTTTCGCTAATTCTTGCCATTCAGCTGAATTATAGTTACGACGTGCGAAATATTCTCCAGTGTTCCAATCGCTTCCTTTGAAGACTTTGTAAGCACCTTTTTCTTGAGCTAGTTTGTTACTAGCTCGAATTGCTAAATAGTTGATTTGTTCATATAATTCATCGGCATATTTCTCAGCTTCTTCTGAGTCCCAAGCGATATTTTTAAGAGCAAGCAGGTGATGCCAACCGAATGTTCCAAGTCCGATAGAACGGTATTTTTGGTTTGTAATCGTTGCTTGTGGTACTGGTAGTTCGTTTAAGTCGATAACGTTATCAAGCATACGTACCTCGACTTCGATTAAACGTTCTAACGTGCCTTCTTCTTCCGCCACAACTGCACGGCCTAAGTTAACAGAAGATAAGTTACATACAACAAAATCTCCCGCTTGTTTTGTAATAACGATTTGATCACCAGAAATAATTTCTTGAATCATTTTTGTTGGGCTCATATTTTGCATAATTTCTGTACATAAGTTACTAGAATAAACCATGCCTTCGTGTTTGTTAGGGTTCATTCTGTTTACTTCATCGCGGTAGAACATGAATGGGTTACCTGTTTCAAGTTGACTTACCATCACACGTTTCATAATATCAATTGCTTTAACGATTTTTTTGCTGATTGTTTCGTCAGCTACTAATTCGTCATATTTTTCGCGGAAAGTACCTTCACCTTTTGTTTCATCGTAGAAATCTTGTAAGTACCAGCCTTTTTTCGCTTTTACTTCATGTGGATCGAATAAATACCACTCGCCACGACGTTCTACAGCTTCCATGAAAATATCAGGAATACAAACGGCAGTAAATACATCATGTGCGCGTAGACGTTGGTCACCATTGTTTAAACGTAAATCAAGGAAAGATTCGATATCTTTATGGAAAACGTCTAGATAAACAGCAATCGCACCTTTACGTTGGCCTAATTGGTCCACGCTCACTGCTGTATTGTTTAATTGTTTGATCCAAGGAATAACGCCGCCACTTGCACCTTTTACGCCGCGGATAGCAGCTCCTGTTGAACGAACATAACCAAGATATGCACCAACACCACCACCGTGCTTAGAAACTCTAGCAACGTCTGTATTGCTGTCATAAATACCTTGCAAGCTATCATCTACTGTATCAATGAAACAACTAGATAACTGTCCGCCAACTTTTCCAGCATTTGCGAGCGTTGGAGTTGCAACAGTCATATATAGATTACTTAAAGCCCAGTAAGCTTCTTCTACTAATTTCATACGTTTTTCTTTTGGTTCATTTTGCATTAAATAAAGTGCGATAGTTAACCAACGTTCTTGTGGCAACTCATACACATTACGTTCAGAGTCAGTTGCTAAATAACGAGTCGCAAGTAAATACAAACCGTTATAAGTAAATAATTTATCTTTTTCAGGGTCAATTAATTTCCCTGCTGCAATTAAATCTTCTTTAGAATAATTTTTTAAGATATTTCCGGAGTAAATACCACGTTCGCCTAAACTTTCTTGAAGTCCCACGTACGAACCATATTTATCATCGTCATTATAAAAACGATTTTTACTCGCTTTTTTATATAATTTATTTAAATAAAGGCGTGCCGCGAAATGTTCCCATTCAGGAATGTGAATATCTGTACGAGCTTCTGCTTCCCTAATTAAATAATCGACTAATTCGTCAGCCGCGTAATCTTCCTTCTTCTCTACAAAATTAAAAACCTTACGTTTGTAATCTTCTAAATCAAGTTTCGGAAATTCTTCATGGATTTTCTCTAAATATCCATCCAATCGGCTTTTGTCAAAAGGTAGCTTTCTGTTTCCCCCGTCTTTTACTATGTAAGTTGTCATTTGCAATCCCCATTTCATCCTTTTTTCCTCGTTGTAAAAATATCTGATTCATTTTGCGCTTTTCATTCGTCCGCTGAACTATTTGTGGTCGTTCCAAGGAGCAAAAAAATTAACTTTTAAAGGAGCAAATTCCCCTCAATAAAAGTTAAAAGGCGATGAAGCAATATTTCGCTTTCGATACTATATATAGTATAACTTTTTTTATGTGAATGCAAGATATAGTGCTTTGATTTTATTACCAAAAACCCCAAAACAATGATTACAACAAGGTTCCCGGCAAATAAAAAAATTTTTTCCGACAATTGTGTGTTTTCGAGCATATTTTCAGTACTAAAATGCTACTACTTGTAGTGGCTATTTTTTTCATAGATTCTATATTTAGTAGTTAAAAAATGTGCTTTTTCTAACTTCACAATCTTTTATGATTTCATTTCGTCACCTTTCTGACAAAATTGTAAGATTAACGATTGATTTTGTTAGTTAACAAAAGGGAAAAACTTGTCTTTTCGTTGTAAACTTAATGTAATAAAACAAATGACGAGAGGATGAAGGAGAAATGTTCACTAAAAAAAGAGGTTTAATGTTATTAGCTGCCATTCTTCTAACTGTTTGTGCGATTTGGGAATATGCGATGCCAACCGATGCCGCAGTAAAATCCTACTACCTTAAAGTAGAAGCTACTGGAAAACCTGTTCAAAAAAATCAATTCAAAGGTTTCAAATATAATGCAAAAGTATATGATGATAAAGGAAAACAAAAACAACTTACTTTTTACTCAGAAAAAGAGTTAACAAAAAACGACCAATTTAAAGTACTCATCGGTGAAAATAAAATGGTCGTTAATTATAAAAAAATCAAAAACGTTCCAGATACAATGAAATATTTAGCAGAACAATAAAAAACGCTTTGTTATAGCCTTATCAAAAGGCTAAACAAAGCGTTTTATTTTTTATTAAGGTGTAACAATGTTGAAGACTGGGTTAAACTCATCTAGCAACGAAGCAAACTCAGCAAATTTCTTCGCATCGCCTTCTAGTTTTACGGATTTGTCAGCGAAGGCTTCTTCAAAACTTTTCACCCCACCGAAAATATGATTAAAGGTATCGCGAGTTGTTGTTAACGTTAAGTCCGCTTTGTCGTCTGCCTCACTATCACGATAAATCAATACCGAATTGTTTACAAGCAAGTGATAATTTTCATCCACATCTGTCAGCTTCCAATTCATTGAAATCCGTTTATCAATCGAACGTTCACCATTTAAACGAATACCCATATAATCTAAAATCAAGTTAAATGGCATACCCTCAACGATATCAAGTGTAACACCAGAAATAACTTCCTCTGGTACAGAATTTCTTAGTTCATCCGCGCCAGCTAAGAAAACATTACGCCATGGTCCAGACTCAGATTGATAGCCAAGTTGTTCCAGCGCGTCAGCAAGTAGTGCTCTCGCTTCACCATTTTCTCCGTCTGCGAAGACCGCGTGTTTGACTACTTCTGCCACCCAGCGATACTCACCCGCTTCATAAGATACGCGCGCTTTTTTCACTACTTCATCAACGCCGCCCATGAATTCCACATATTTTTTCGCGACATCTTCTGGAGGTAGTGGATAAAGATCGGCCGGATTACCGTCATACCACCCAAGATAAAATTGATAAATTGCTTTAACATCATGGTTAAGCGTACCGTAATAACCACGCAAATACCATTTTTCTTCCAGTGCAGGAGGGAATTTCACAGCTTCTGCTACTTCAATCGCCGTTAATCCTTTATTAATAAAATGAAGCGTTTGGTCATGCATGTATTTATACGCATCACGTTGGTGGATCAGCATATCATTGATTTCTTCATTTCCCCATGTTGGCCAGTGATGTTGGCCGATACACACTTCATATTTGTCGCCAAATGCGCGAATCGCTTTATCAATATCTTTCCACCACTCGTAAGCATCACGAATTTGTGCGCCACGTAGCGTTAAAATATTATGCAAGTTATGCACGGCATCTTCCGCGATATTAAGAAGTTTAAATTGCGGGAAATACATCATATGTTCAGACGGAGCTTCTGTATTTGGTGCCATTAAAAATTCTACTTCAATCCCGTCAACAACACGTTTTTCATGGTCAAACGTAATTGTATCATTTGGAGCTAATAAAGACATATGCCCTTTAGAAGCCGTTTTCCCAAGACCAGCATCTACTTGACCTAATTCTCCGCGTGATAAACGACTACCGTACATATACTCCGCACGGCGAATCATTGCGTTTCCGGCGAAAATATTTTCACTAACCGCCGCTTCCATAAATCCTTCTGGTCCAATGAGCGCCACTTTTCCAGAGGCCACATCTTCTTTACTAATAAGTCCAGCAACACCACCGTAATGATCTGCATGGGAATGCGTATAAATAATCGCCTTAATTGGTTTTTTCGGACGATGCTCAAAATATAATTCAAGTGCTGCACGAGCTGTTTCAACTGACATCAATGTATCTGTAATGACTAGGCCAGTGTCGCCTTCCATAATAGTCGTATTCGACATATCAAAACCGCGTACTTGATAAACTCGGTCTGTTACTTTGAATAAGCCATTCGTCATATTAAGCTGAGCGATACGCCATAAACTTGGATTAACAGAATCAGGTGCTTCCCCTTCGATAAACTTGTAATCCTCTAGGTCCCAAACAGCGTGACCGTCTTCTGTATCCACTTTTACATGATCCCATGTCCCAATAAAGCCTTTCCTTGCATCATCAAAATCTTTCGTATTCTCAAAAGGTAACGCTTCTTTCACTTGGTTATTCACTTTCTTTGTAAACGTTGATGCTTCTTTTGGTAAGACTTTTTTTGTCATTATTGGTTTCCTCCTGCACGTTTATTTTCGCATACTTTCCTTCTATACCTCCATTACAATAATCAAAACCTTTTGCTATTATTAGACAAAAAAATAGGCTTACGAAATGCAAGCCTACCTTTTTAACTTATTCGGATAATTTCTTTTTAGCGTCTCCGGCTTTATCTTCTACTTCGCCTTTTGCTTTTTGTGCTTTGCCTTCTACTTGTTTGCCTTTATCATCTGTCGCTTTACCGAACTTGTCTTTTGCGTCACCTACTACTTTGTCTTTCAGTCCTTTTGCTTTGTCTTTCATACCTTTATCTTCGCTCATTTGTTTTGCCTCCTAATTAGAATATTTTTCTAATGAAGAATCGCGTCTCCATATTTGTGTTTTCCACATTATAGGAAGCTAAAACATCTTTTTTAAATAGAATGGATGGTTCGATTTGTCTCAGCCGCTTCAAATATGGCTTCAATCAATTTTAAAACTTGGTAAACTTGTTCGTTTTGAACGATGGGTTCACTATCGTTATTTAAAACATCCACGAAATTATTATAGAAAGAAGTAGCTAATTTAGCTGGTGCTGGAAGTGGTAAGGTATTAGTTGCCTCTTCGCTTGGTGGCGCCATTGTTTTGGTTAGTCCTTGGCCAGCTTTAATAGGTGTCGGTTCTGACGTTTTAGCAAGTGCGGTCGGTTTGACGATTTCGCCGCTCAAATCCCAGTCATGGATAATGCCGGTTCCTTCAGTTCCTTTGACATACCAACGAGGTAATTTGATAAAATTGGTTGTGCCTACTTCGATTTGGGCTGTGATGCCATTTTCAAAGGTAATGAACGTTACAAATCCATCATCGACCTCATCCCCGAGCGCGTAACTTAAATTAGCCGATACGGACTTCACGTTGCTGTCGACTAAGAATAACAATTGATCAAGCAAATGGACACCCCAATCGAGCACCATTCCACCACCGTGCGCTTTCAAATGGCGCCAATCTCCTGGAATACCATTTGCTCCGTGAACGCGCGATTCTAGGTGGAACATATCGCCAATTGTTTTTTGTTCGAACATTTCTTTAATAACGAGAAAATCTTCATCCCAACGTCTATTTTGATGGACCATAAAATGTTTATTTACTTTTTTCGCCACGTCCATAATCGCTAATAAATCTTCGCTTGTCATCGTAACTGGTTTTTCGCAAACGACATGTTTCCCTGCTTCGAGCGCTGTAATCGCTAGTTCTTTATGGCTATCATTTGGCGTTGCGATAAGGACAGCATCTACTTGTTCGTCAGCTAAAACTGCTTCAAAACTTTCGTAGATTTTCAAGCCTTTTTGAGCGGCCGCTGCACGTTTTTCTTCTAGAATGTCGAATACACCATGCACTTCTAAATTGGTAGCAGCCGATGCAAGTGTGACATGATAACTTCCCATTCCGCCGTAACCAACAATGACTAATTGATATTTTTTCATCCTAAGACACCCTTTCTTATCGTTAAGCCCACCACATATCCAGTGGTTTATCTTTAATTAAAATGGATTGTAAGTTCGTAACAGCACGGTCGAAACCTTCATCAATCGACATTAATGGGTCTTCATGTTCAATGCTGACTACGTAATCGTAACCATATGTTCTAAGCGCGCTCATAATATCCGACCATTCTGTCAAACTATGACCACAGCCAACCGAACGGAATGTCCAGCTTCTTGTTTGAACGTCGCCATATGGTTGCATATCAGTTAAACCGTACATATTAATATTATCTTGATCCAAATAAGTATCTTTCGCGTGGAAATGATGAATCGCTCCAGCTTTTCCTAAGATTTTAATCGCACCAACCGGGTCAATTCCTTGCCACCATAAATGACTTGGGTCTAAATTAACACCGATAGAGTCATTTGTTTCTTCGCGCAATTTTAAAATGGTATAAGGTGTGTGGCATAAGAAACCGCCGTGTAATTCGATACCAATTTTAACGTCGGAAGCTGCTGCAAGTTCGCCGATTTCTTTCCAGTAAGGAATAAGCTTTGTTTCCCATTGCCACGTTTTAATATCGCTATAAACGGTCGGCCACGGAATAACCGGCCAGTTCGGCGCCTTGGCATCGTCGCTATCACCAGCAGTCCCGGAAAATGTGTTAACAACCGGAACGTTCATTAAGGAAGCTAGTTTAATTGATTTTCGCAAAATTTCATCGGATGCCGCCGCTTCTGCTTTATTTGGAGAAATCGGATTATCATGACAACTAAATGCGCTAATAGTTAATCCGCGACTCGTAAATTTTTCCAAATAAGCTTCACGTGCTGCTGCGCTTTCCAAAAGTTCATCTGTTGGACAGTGATGATTTCCCGGATTTCCGCCCGTCCCAATTTCTACTGCGTCAAGTCCTGCAGCTTTGACTTTATCTAACATTTCTTCTAATGGTAAATTAGCAAATAATGGTGTAAATACGCCTAATTTCATCTTTATTTCCTCCCTATTTTTTCAAGTGGTTGATGATTTCCGTATGCCGGATAATTTTTCCGACTTTCTGCGCACCAGTTTACTCCGTTAATAATGACTTGCTGGATGTCCGGATGGTGGTAAGTTGGATAGGATTCGTGACCTGGTTGGAAGTAGAAAATCCGGCCGTTTCCTCTTTTATACGTAATCCCGCTGCGGAACACTTCGCCGCCTTCGAACCAACCTAAGAAAATTAATTCATCTGGTGTTGGGATATCAAAATGCTCGCCGTACATTTCTTCTTCATCGAGCTCAATAAATTCGCCGATTCCTTTGGCGATTGGGTGCGTCGGGTCAACTACCCAAAGTCGCTCTCTTTCGTTTGCTTCACGCCATTTCAAATCACAACTTGTTCCCATTAAACGCATAAAGATTTTTGACATATGACCTGAATGAAGTACGACAAGCCCCATGCCTTCTAAAACGCGCTTTTGAACACGGTCGACAATTTTATCGTCCACGCGGTCATGTCCCATGTGTCCCCACCAAATCAAAACATCTGTATTCGCTAAAACTTCTTCCGTCAGCCCATGCTCCGGTTCTTCTAAAGTTGCAGTTTTCGCATCAAGTCCTGCTTTTTCTAGGAAACTAGCAATTTGCCCATGAATACCGTCTGGATAAATCGCCAGCACCGCATCATCTTCTTTTTCATGTAAAAATTCATTCCATACCGTCACGCGTGTCATATTATTTCCCCTCCAATAAATTTGCTACATACGTATAACCTTTGGCAACACTAGTTAGTGGGGCTTCTTCAAATGCTTCTTGCTCGATAACTAACCATTTTGCCCCACAGTCGAGCGCCGTTTTTGCGTAACCTGGAATATCGAGAATCCCCTCGCCGATAATCGTGCTTTCTTTGTTCGTTTTCGATTTATCTTTAATATGGACAAGCGGCACCCGATTACGATATTTTTCGATAAAAGGGATAACACCAATGCCGGCATGCTCTATCCAATACGTATCTAATTCGGCAACCATCTCCGGTACATTTTCAAGCAAAGCATCTAAAATAATCTCACCATTCAATTTTTCTAACTCATGGGCATGATTATGATAGCCAAATTGCATTCCAGCTTGTTGCACGGCTTTCGTAATCTCGCGAAGTTCCGCGCTAAATTCAAGCCATTCTTGTTTCGTTTCAAAATCTGCATAAGGGCAAATGATATAATTATTACCCAATTCGCGCTCAAAAGCAATTACCGCTTCCAAATCGGCTTCTAGTTGCTCTTTACTAACATGCGAACCTGCTACTTCTAGCCCAAGTTCCGCTAATTTCGCTTTAATTTCAGTAGCAGATTTCCCATAATAACCAGCGAATTCTACACCGTCATAACCCATTTCAGCCACTTTTTCCAGCGTTTCAAAGAAATCCTCTTCCAAAGCTTCCTGTACACTCCATAATTGCAAAGCTATTTTTGCATTCATACAGACAGTTCCTCCTTAATTAAAATAAACTGGTTGACCTGTTTTAGACGACTCATAGATAGCCTCTAAAATTTGCGTTACAACAAGCGCTTGTTCTGGTTTTACAACTGGATCTGTATCATTCAAAATAGCGTCTAACCATTGTTCTGCTTCGATTAATGCCGGATCATCACCCGTGCCATCGTAAAAATCAACGCCGCCTGCTTCTAACTGAATTTTCTTTTCAAACATTTGGCTGTGTGCCTCGCCGTTAATCCGTAAACCATCTTCCATATCTGCGCCGCCTTCTGTTCCAGAAAGAGAAGTTCGCGCTTCACCGACATCTAGCGTATTAAGCGCCCAACTTGCTTCTAAAACAATCGTCGCACCGTTTTCCATCGTAATAAAACCAAATGCGGAATCTTCCACAGTAAATTTAGCCGGATCCCATGAGCCCCAAGCATTGGCTGCATTTTCTTTCTTCGCAAGTTTATGATAGCTGTTTCCTACTACATATTTTGGTTTGTAATTGTCCATCATCCAAAGCGTTAAGTCCAGAGCGTGTGTCCCAATATCAATTAGCGGACCTCCACCTTGTGCTTCTTCATCTAAAAACACGCCCCAAGTTGGTACTGCACGACGACGAATCGCTTTTGCTTTTGCGTAATAAATATCACCTAGTTCACCATTTTCGCAAACTTGGTGTAAATAGTCAGAGTCTTTGCGGAATCTATTTTGGTAACCAATTGTTAGTTTTTTACCTGTACGTTTTGCTGCTTCAATCATGCTTTTCGCTTCTTCGGTCGTTTTAGCCATTGGTTTTTCGCACATAACGTGTTTTCCAGCTTCCAGCGCCGCGATAGAAATTTCTGCATGAGAAATATTTGGTGTACAAACATGGATGACATCGATGGATTTATCTTGGAGTAATTCTACATAGTTTGTGTATACGCTTGCATTTTCGCCACCAAATTCTTTTGCTGCCGCTTCAGCTTTTTCTAGAACAATATCGCAAAAAGCAACCATTTCTGCTTTTTCAGCTTTTAATAAACTTGGCATATGCTTCCCGTTTGCAATGCCTCCACAACCAATAATTCCAACTTTTAATGTCATAATAAAAAACCTCCAATAGTTTTGATAGTTACATCATACAAAACTACTGAAGGTAATTCTTCCTATTTTATTGCTTAATTATTCCCGTATATTGTCTTTCTATATTTTAGCGGTGCCACACCCATTGCTCGTTTAAACGCATGATGGAAGGTTTTCACGCTGCTAAATCCGGCCAGCTCAGCCACTTCGGTTACCGGAAATGCTTCATTTAACAACATCCATTTTGCTTTATTTAGCCGATAATCATTTAAAAAAGTCACGAAAGTCATACCAGTATTTCGTTTGAAAAATTTCGTGAAATAGTAAGTGCTAAATCCAGTATAATCCGCCACTTCTTGTAGGCTCACTGGCTCTTGATAATGTTTTTCAACATACGAAAAAATTTGATCTAATTTATGTAGGGTTTCTTGGGATTTGAGGACTGCTTCTTCCGAAATAACACTATCCGGTTGCGTTTTGATTTGCGGGATTTCCCGGTAGATTAAACCAATAACCGCCAGCAAATCGGCCTTTAAAATATAATGCTTTCCAGGATTATCCGCGCTTGATTCGGAATGAATATTCATGATTAACGCTTGCATTTTTGCCACGGTTTCTTCCGGCCATTCCCTGCTTAAATGCGCCATCTCTGTCAGCATTTCCCGTAAAGTTCGATTTTGACCGTCCATTTGCATTTCTTCTTGAAATAAACTTAAATCAAATTGAATAACAATACGTTCACTATTTGGGGATGCTAAAAAGTAATGGACATCGCCGCCATTTATCACTTGAATTTCGCCTTCGTTTAATTGAATTGGCATATCGTTCACGCCAAGATTTAGACTCCCTTTTAGCGCATAAATAATTTCAATTTCTTTATGCCAATGCGGATAAACGAGTACCTCGCCTTCATTGACGAACGAACGAAACGGAAAAGCTTTATTTAATTCTGGAATTTCCAAGTATTCACTCATAGTGGAACTCCTTTTTTTCTTTCATTTTAGCATAAAAAAGAAGACAGCCGTTAGACTATCCTCTTTGTTTTATAAAATTAATGATTCGTAAGGAATTTCATTGAAAAGTTTTTCTACATTTATTACAACAGGAATTTTTGTATTTAATAAGTATCCTTCTTTTTTCAGTTCACTAAGCGTTAAACTAAGATATTCTCTCGTAATGCCCATGAATTTAGATAAAAATGTAGTAGATAATTCTTGTGGAATTTGAATGTTGTCGCCATTGGAAATACCATATTCATAGCCAATCGCAGCAATAACATGTTTCACGCGATCTTTCACTTTCAGCGTATTAAGTAAGCAGCGGCGTTGAAGTACCATAATTTCTTTTTTCGATTGATACAGCATAAATTCTTCGATGCTAATATGCTTTTCCACCATAAAAATGAAAAAATCTCGATCTACTGCTGTAATAACGCTAGAACTTGGTGATAATAATTTAGCCCCAATGTTGCGTTTTAAATCAGAAGACATAAAAGAGGAAAAATTACATACATCCCCATGTTTTAGTAATTGATCGTAGCCAATATAATCATCAATTTGTGTTCCTTTCATAACGATACCTTTTTCAACAAAATAGATACCTGTTACAAAGTCGACGTCAAATAGTTCATTTTTAGAAAGTTTAATACTCATACTATGTTTAGCAAAATCTCCAGACTTCTTACAAAAATGAAGTGGATTGGTCAAAATTTCATGCTGTCGTTTCTCTAATGTGTTCATTGCAAATTCCTCCTCTAAAGTATAATATCACACAATGAAAACACCTCAGAGAAGGAAATATTCAAATAAAATAACATTAAAATAACGAAAAAGAAATTTTTATTACTATTTTTGTACTAAAACAAACTTTTTTTAGGCGAAAAATAGCTAAATAAGTACTTTTTGTGACATTTTTAATCACCATAATTTAGATATTATTTTAACTTTTCCACCTTTTATAGCCTTAAAATCAATATATATTAAGTTTTATCAATTAAAGCATGTCGATTTTTTTGATGACCCACGGCTTGTAACTATCATCCAAAATTCCTTCTTTTCGTAGTTTCAGCACGATAATATTCGTATATTCGCGCGTAGTATTCGCATATTGAGCCAAAATAGAATTAGTAATCTCATCTGGTAAAATATATTCTTTATCCTTTGTCACCCTACCCATGTATAAACCAATCTCTTTTAAACACGCTCTAATACGGCGTTCTTTCTTCATAAAATTACGTTTGCTCGCTTTGAAATAAACCTTTCTCGTATAAAGCAAATTCGATAAAAGGTAGTTCGCTTTTTGACCTGATTCATCTAAAACACGTTCTACAAATTCGGGATCAAGCACCCAGCAATGAACCTCCGTCAAACTACGCAATACAGATTCTTCCGGTTCTTCTTTAATCAGCGGAATTAAATTAATCGCAATTTCGCTACCAACAAAGCTAATAATTCCGGAGTCGCCATATTCATTTTGAAGACAATAAGAAAAGTAGCCACTTTCTACCAAATAAATTTTGAAGCCTTTCGCATGGTTCATTTGGATTTCTTTGCCTCTAGGAATAATTTCTTGATAGCAATAATCATGAAAGTTATAATCTTTTTTTAGTAATTGAAGTAGTGATTTGGTAGTTGTTTCTTTGAAAATTTCCTCATCTGAATGCATTTTACAACATCCTTTCCGTTTAATTACAAAAAAACTGCAGAATGGATGCTTCTGCAAGTTCTTTTTAGTTGAAATATGGGTTAGTTTTCTTTTCGTGACCAATTGTCGTTGCATCGCCGTGTCCTGAATAGGCTGGCAATTCATCTGGAAGAACAAATAGCTGTGTTTTAATGCTATTGATTAACGTATCAAAATCGCCTGTAAATAAATCTGTACGGCCGATACTTCCTTTAAATAAGGCATCTCCAACGACAACAAACTCGTCAAAAATAAAACTTACGCTACCGATTGAGTGGCCCGGTGTTGGTACGACTTTAAATTGAAAACCTTCTATATTATGGTCACCTAACGTGAACTCATGTTCCGCAGGTTGTGCCACGATTGCTTGACCTGTGATATGTGCTGATAGGTTTAATTCTGGATTTGAAAGCCATTCTTGCTCTAGCGGGCTAACATATACGGGAATATCATAAATCGCCCGAATTTCTTCTAAAGCACCAATGTGATCATAGTGACAATGCGTTAGCAAAACAGCTACTGGTTTAACCGCCAATTTCGTAAGTTCTGCTTCGATTTTATTAGCTTCTGCACCTGGATCTACAATTAATGCCAGATTATCTTGATAAATAATATAACAATTTTCTTGGATTATTCCTGTCATAATTCGTTTGATTTTTGTCATTCTACTTCCGCCTTTCTTCACATTCATCATTATACCGAAAAACCCGCCTTACTTCCATCAATATTCCTTGTTTGTATTCACTTCCGAGATATACTACAATAAAGACAGAAGTTTAAAAGGAGGAATAAAAATGACTGCAAAAATGTTACATACATGTATCCGCGTAAAAAACCTAACAGAATCGATTGCATTTTATGAAAAAGCGTTAGGACTTAAGGAAGTTCGCCGTAAAGACTTCCCTGATTTTGAGTTCACACTTGTTTATATGGCATTTGAAGAAGGCGGTTTTGAATTAGAATTAACTTATAACTATGACCAAAAAGAAGCCTATGATTTAGGAAATGGTTATGGTCATTTAGCGGTTGGCGTTCCTGATGTGCGCGCTTTACTAAAAGAACACCAAGACGCTGGCTACACAGTTACAGATTTAAAAGGACTTCCAGGCGAAGATCCATTCTATTATTTCTTAACAGATCCAGACGGTTATAAAACAGAAATCATTCAAGATGGTGCTTTATAATTCATGGGTAAATATTTCATTATTATTTTAATCGCATTAGCAATTAACGGCGTTAGTATAATGTTCCATAACGATATAGCTAGCCTTATCGCTGTTGTTATCACGGCCGTACTACTTATTTACTTAATGATCGATTTAACAAAAATGTACCGCCGTAAATAGAATAGAACCAGCAAATCATTGAGGTTTGCTGGTTTTTTTATCAACTAGTTTCCATCCGCGATACAAACCCTATTTCTCCCCGCTAATTTCGCTTTATATAATGCTTCATCTGCAGATTTAAATAGTCCTTCACTTGTGTTTGCACCATCTTTACTCCAGCTCACGCCCACAGAAATCGTTATTTTCACTATTTGGCCTGTCGGAATAATAAAATCATGTTCTTCCGTTTCCTTCCTAACCCGTTCCGCAACATCATTTCCTTCTTCTATCGAGCAATCTAACAAGATAATGGAAAACTCTTCCCCACCGTTTCTAAATGCTTCTGAGCCATCTGTTGTACTTGCCTTTAAGATTACTGCTAATTGTTTTAAAATCGCATCACCCGCGTCATGACCATATGTATCGTTAATATTTTTAAAATAATCAATATCAATTAACATCAGCGTGACTTGCCGACTTCCAGCATCCATCACATGATTGATTTTTTCATCAAATTGTCTTACATTCGATAATCTCGTCAAATAGTCTAGCGTAGAATCCTGCTCATATTTTTGAAAAAGTTGCTTTGATTTAATCATGTTACTCATCAATCCTGCCGAGATAACACCAATGGCAAGCGCAATTACTACAAATATCGACATATTAAGCCAGTAGTTAGCCTCTCTAGCTAAAATCAAATGCAAATTAATCACAACAAAACCACATGCTACAACGTTCAAAATAAAAACGCCCCAAATTTTGAATTTTTCTAAGCGTTTGCTAAAAAGGGCTGTTATTATGCCAATCAACATCATAACAACGCCTGCCATAACAGCCGCAGAATTCACTGAAATTAAGAAGCGTGAAGCTGTAATGATGATAGCCGATACAATCGCGGGAATCGGACCACCATAAAAACCTACCATTATAATTGGAATATGACGCAAATCAACAATCACATTATTCGAAATTGGAATCCCAAAAACCATCAGCGCAAAGCCAAGTAAACCGGCCCATATTCCGATGACCATTTTTCTACTAGTTGATAATTCTTTTGTTATTGGTTCTTTATACACTAAGGAAATAATATAGAAACCTGCGAGTAATATCGCTGCATTACTTACCAACTGTTGGACCAAAAAGCATCCCCGCCTTTCACTTTGTTATTTAATACCCCATTATGTTCACAACTATGCATAATATCTTTTCTGTTCGCACAAAGAAACAACCTCTTAAAAACAGACGCTGTTCCAACGCTCTATTCTTCTATTTTCTCAAAAAAAGTCCGCAAAAGAAAATGATTTCCTTTTGCGGACTGGATTTTTATTAATAAGCTGTCCATCCTGCATCAGCCGTAATAACTGTTCCGTTAACGAAACTCGAGTCATCTGAAGCTAAAAATAGCGCGACTTTAGCGATTTCAGAAGCGTCCCCAGCACGAGGATTAATGCCCATTCCGATCATAGCACGTTCTTGCCCAAACTCATCAGGCGCATAAATCGTAGTACCAATGTTTGTATTTACAGCTCCCGGTGCAATGGCGTTACAACGAATATTTTTATTTGCATATTGGAAACCAACATTTTTCGTAAAGCCAACGACCGCATGTTTCGACGCTGTATAAGCTGCACCTGCTCTTGAGCCAAATAAACCACCTGCAGAAGCAATGTTAACAATGACACCTTGACCTTTTTCTTCAAAAATATGCAATGCTTTTCGAGTTGCGCGCATCACACCAGTTGTATTTATCGCAAACACTTTATCCCAAAGTTCATCTGTTAATTCGCCTGCTGGGACAAAATTATCCATGATTCCAGCATTGTTTACTAAAATATCTAATGTTCCAAATGTTTCAACTGCTTGATTAATCAAGTTTTCAATATCCGCTTGCTTCGTAACATTAGCCACAACCGCAAGTCCTGTTCCTTGTTCTTTTTCAACTAATTCAACCGTTTTTTGAGCCGCCTCTAAGTTCAAATCTGCCACTACTACTTTCGCGCCTTCTTTAGCAAAAAGAATCGCAATTTGTTGCCCCATTCCAGAAGCCGCACCAGTTACTACCGCTACTTTTCCAGTTAATTTCCCCATTGTTATTTCCTCCTTCACTTTTGTTACGCTAGAAAGAAAAATACGCTCTTCCTTCTTTCATTATAATCCCCGAGTAAAACGCTTTCAATATGTAAAGAAAGCCTGTTTTGTTGATTAAGCAACACATTTACGTTATATGTATAGTAATAGGAAAATTTCTTCAATGGGAGGTTCTAAATCATGGATAGACGGGTTAAAAAAACAAAACAAGCCTTAAATCAAGCCCTCTTCACCCTTCTTGACCAAAAGCCCTTTCAACAAATTACTATCACGGATATCGTGACAGAAGCAGACGTTAACCGTGGGACTTTTTATAAACACTACCGCGACAAAGAGGAATTGCTAGATAGCATTATTGAAGAAATTTTAACAGATTTAAAAAGTGCTTATCAAGACCCTTATTTGCACAGCACTCATTTTTCTATACAGGCGCTCACCCCATCGATGATCAAGATATTCGATCATGTGTTTAGCCATCAAGCGTTTTACAGGCAAGTCATCAAATCAACTATTCGCCCAAGTTTTCAAAATCAAGTGTGCGATGTTATTCGGGAACTTGTCTTAACTGATGTTGCTAGTTTTCCAGATAGTTCAGGTGCTGAGCCATTGTTGCTCGCTACTTATCAAGCGCATGCGATTTTTGGGATTATCGTTTTTTGGGCCGAGGAAGATTTTGCCCACTCTCCGCAGTATATGTCTGAGCAACTCCTTCATATTATTCACGCAAAAAGCTAATCCTTACATATTTGTTATATTGTTTTCTTGCTTTGTCACTTGAATCGAGGGTGAGAACGGCTATACCTTGCTATAATAAAAACATCTTAGAAAGGTGTGTTGATTATGAATGATCATCGAATTTTAAATGCTTTAAGTTATTTTAGCATTTTGTTTGCACCAATTATTGTTCCCGTTTTGATTTGGATTTTCGCTAAATCAGAAGAAGTCACTCATCATGCTAAAGCGGCTCTACTAACTCACATTATTCCGACTATCGCTGGGGTTTTATGTTTCTCCAGTGTGTTCGTTACAGCACTGACAAGCGGCGGCGCTTTGAGTAGCCTTAGCTTTTTCATTACTGGTAGCTTATTCATCTTTACGCTTATCGCAGTAGTTGGTCTATTTATTTTTAATATTGTACGTGGCATTCAAATGCTATGTGAAAAAAAAGAAGAAGATATTTGGATTTAATCAAAAAAAGTGGCTATCCTTTATAGAATAACCACTTTTTTATTTACTTACTTTTTCCTGAATAAAAGTAGCCCAAGTACGCTCATCAGGAATCCAGAGAAAATCATATCATACGGGGGTGTATCTCCTGTTGATGGAATAGTGCCCGATTGTTTCTTTTCTGCTGGTTTCGATGGTTTTTCACTTAGTACTAATTGTGCTTCTGGTTTGCTTGGTACTGTCGGTTCTCCTGGTGTTGCTGGTTCTCCTGGTGTTGTCGGTTCGATTGGTATTGCTGGTTCGCTTGGTGTTATTGGGCTTACAGGTTCTTGTTGGTTTTCCTCGTATACGAAAATTACTTCTTGCGCGTCTTCTTTGTATACACCTGTTTTATTTGCTGGTTCCATTTTCAATGTGTATCCAGCAATGTTCAGAGCATTCGTCGTATAGGTTTCACCCACATCATCTGTGAAGATTTTTGCTTCCGCTAAAGGATTTCCTTCTGTATCAACAAATACTACTTTCACTGTCCCTATTTTTTTCTTGTTCGTTTTCGTTACTTCTGCATGAGTTTGTTGGTTAGATACAATGCTGAATTCCACAGGCGTTCTGTCTAGTTCATAATCTGTTGGTGCTTTTGTTTCTACTAATCGGTAGTCTCCTGGCGCGAGGTCTGTGGCGGTTAATTTGCCAGCTGCATTAGTAGTTAAGCCATCCTTTATTTTAGTACCATCTGCTTTTTGTAACTCGAACTCTGCTCCTGCTAATGGCGCTTTTGTTAAACTATCTTCTTTCGTTAAAATGACGCTACCTGATTTAGCTGTATTTTCAATTGTATATCTGCTAGGTAAGCCATCTGCATTTACAGTGACTTCCATGCCTTCTTTTAATTCTTCACTAATTAAATAACCAGTTGGCGCTCCTGTTTCTACTAATTTATATTTTCCAGATTGAATATTATCAAAAGTAATTTTGCCTTCTGAATTAGTAGTGGCTTCTTGCCCAGATTTCGCCCCATCTAAAGTGTAAAGCTGAAATTTGGCTCCTTCGAGTTTTTTAGCTGGATCCGCTTTATCTATTTTAGTAATTTCAAGGGAACCAATAGTAGCTATTCCACTGCCGCTACCCATTGTAAAATTTGGTGTAACCGTATTTGTTGCAATTTTACTTGGGTCCGAAAGATCCCCATAATCATTAGCATCTACTCTAACAGTATTCGTAACTGGACCCGATAATAAACTAATCGTGTCATACGTTATGCTAATTGGCGCTGTAGCTGTATAATTTTTAAATTGGACCGTGAAAGTATTACCGTTAAAAGTAATATCGTAATAGTTAGGGTCAATTAGTTCCCCAGTCTTTGTATTAATTACTTTAAAACTATTTTTAACAATTTGCGCTCCAGTCACCCCACTATTTAATGTGTCCGTAACAACTGGATTCGTAACTACTCGCTCTTCAGTAATATCAGTAAGTTGGATTTTCCAATTTATTTTATTATTGTAGAGCATATCAATATTTCCTGTTTTTGAAATTGGTGAGTGGATTTCGAAAATAGAAGCTTCTGTGGAATACTCTTTTTGATTTTCACCGTTATCAGAAACTTTCGCGACGTTCGTTATTGTTTTATAAAAATACCACTTATTATCTGTGGTCGTTTTATATTTAACAAAAACTTGCGATTTCCCCAAATTCCCAAATTCTAAATGAATTTTCTTGTCAGTCGTTTCTATCTTTGTTGGGTAATTTGTATCGCCTTCTTTTACTAGTTTCCCAGTAGAGGCAAGTGGTTCTCTTAAGTTAATTAATTCATTTGGGCTACTAACTTGTCGAAATTCTAAAGAGCCTTCCACGTATGAAGTCCCTTCTGGCATCTCATCATCAAAAATGAGGTTATCAAAGTTTGTTGCCCTAGCATTCAAAGAGACAATCCAGTTAGTAGTTCCTGTTTCACTATCCCACTCACCAAATTTCGCCCCATTATCCGAAATCTTACTATCTATTTCTAAGGAAGCTTTTTTTGTATCGGAGTAATGGGTTATATAACCATCATAATAAGAAATATAAGCTTTATTCTCCAGCGTTTGCGCATCATTTGCTGGATCAATATTCGTTACAAGTTTTACTACGATTTCTTTATTAGTTGTCGCATAATTGCCGATAAGTTTAATTTTAAAGCCTGATGGTGCCGCTGTTTCCGTAAATGTATAATCTACATTTTTCACCAATTCCACAAAGTCTGTCTCATTTGAATAAGCATAAACATCGTAATTATCCAAACTTTTTACACCTGTAGAAAATTCATCTATAATTGTCATATTACTCATTTCAATTCTGTCTGTGTTCGCTGTAATTTTCCATGACATTAAATTATTAAAATAATCTACCGTTCCACTTTCTTTTTGAACGATATTAGGCTCAAAAGATAGTTTGTCTGCGGCTCTTAACCCAAGTTCATCTGTCACTTCACCCACAATATCACGAACGCTGAAATCAGTTACTTTGGTAGAGTACGTAATTTGGTACGCTTTTTTGTCCGTGTTTTTATACTGTGTTTCAAAATTACCATTTGCTGACACCGCTAAGGTATTCCAATTACTTGATACATCTTCATCACCAACAATCGCAGTTCCAGTAGTTGGTGAGAAAGTCACTTCTCTTATTTGAAGTGAGTTTGCCACGTAACTCACACCATTATCTACTACAACAGCTTTTAAAACTGTGTTTGGTGTTAATTCTACCCGGTCATAGTTTACATTAATCGCCCAATCAATTGTTTGCGTTTTAGAATTATAAATTGCTTTTTTCTCTAAATGTTTGTAATTAACCATTTTTGCATCAGCCGTTGCTTGACGTACCGATAATACATCTGAATCTCCAACTGTTTGAGCTCTAGAAACAAATGATACTAGTCCAGTTGTACTTTTATCAATTAAACGCGTGTATGTTACTTCATATCCTTTACCATCTAAGCCATTAGTTAGTTTGATATTTAGTTCAGTGTCTGTAGCTTCTACGGTATAATCTGTACCCTCTTCTAGCAATTGCTTACTACCCAGAAAAGTTCCTTTGGCGCTAACATCACTTGTGTAAACCTTTAAAGTGCTCTTATCGATTTTCGATGAACTATTATTATAAGTAAAATCTGTTAATCGTAGTTCTCCTACTGCATTTGTTTCTTTTGTTAAATTGAGTTTAGCCGTAACAAATGCTTTTTCTGGGTTAATACTACCCGGACTTAAAGTTATATCTACTATTGTGGGATAATCTACGGATGGAATAATCTCGTATTCATACACAGTATCCCCACCCGAAGTATTGAAAATAGCTTTTTGTTTGGTTTTGTCTGTCTCAGTAAATGACTTAAACGCAGTCGTTATACCCACATCATAATTACCTTCTTGCACACCATCTTTTAAAATTTTAATCGTTAATTCTCTTGAACTTGCGTCAAAAGACCATTCTGCTTCTGTGGAAGGTAAAAAGTTACCATTTAAATCCGTAGAACCAAAATTAAATGCATCTGGTAAAATTGTTTTAAATGTATCTCCCGCTTTATAATTCTTCTCGGAGAATGAAAAATTCATATTTAATACAACGCCGCTGTCATTTTTCACTCTTTCATTTGGGCTGATTTTATTTCCTTTTGCATCTTGAAGTTCTACTTTCGTAAAAATATTATCAGGGACATTAGCCTTTAAATTGGCTTTTTTCACTGATGGGTTTTTGGATGAAACAGAAGTCAATAATTCTTCTTTATCTTTCAACGTGACATTGTATACGGTTTCATCTTTTAAATAACCTTGTGGTGCTGCTGTTTCTTTTACTAGATATTCACCTTTAGTAAGTGACTCAGCTACTATTGTTCCATTATCTTTAATAGAAATCTCATTGACTTCTCCTGTTTGTACATTCTTTATTTCAAAAACAGAACCATTTATTTTTTCTTTTGTATCTTTATCTTCTTTGACGATTTTAAGTGACACCTTTTCTTCTTTGCCGTCCGTCATTGCTGCTAATACTGGTGAAACATTTTGAAAAACAAGTAATCCGATAACCATCGAAATAAGCCATTTTTTCCATTGTATAGAATTTTTCACTGCTTCGATGCCCTCCTCTTTTGCAAGTATTGTCTGTTGAATAAGACCTGTAGCTTTTTGAATTGTATCAAATATAAAAAGAGAAAAAAGATATTTTAAAACACAAAAAAAGTGTTTTCTGGTTTTTTTATGTCTTTTCAGTGAACAAATTGTTATACGTAGAATAAATGTAGCTTTTTGGAGGGTAAAAACCATAAAAAAAGAGCTATCCTTTTGGGAAGGATAGCGTCTCTTTTTAATCATTTACTTTTTTTGATTTTTTTAACAAGAATAGTCCCAAGATGCTAGCGAATAATCCAGTGAAAATTATTCCATATGGAGACTCATCTCCGGTTGTAGGAAGATTTGGTTTCTTAGCTGGGTCCACAGGTTTAGTTGGTTTGACTGGTTTGACAGGTGTAACTGGTTTATCAGGGTTTACTACGATTGGCGTTTTGTTTTTCTCGTATACGAAAGTTACTTTCTGTTCTGTCTCTTTGAATACGCCCGCGTTGTTCGTAGGTTGTTTTGTTAACGTGTAACCCTTGATATCTTTTGCTTTCACTGCGTACTTATCACCAACAATGCCAGTGTGAACTTCTTTTTCTGCTAATACATTACCTTTTGTATCAACAAATTCTGCTGTGACTTTGCCGCTTACAACTGTTTTTAAGTTAGTTTTTGTTACTCGTAGTGTTTCTTTTTGCGCCGGAGTGATTGTTACATCTACAGGAACAGTATCTAGTTCGTATCCTGTTGGTGCTTTTGTTTCGATTAATTGATAATCACCTGGTGCTAAATCAATTATTTCTAGTTTCCCAGACGCATCTGTAGTTAGATTTTCTGTAATATTATTATCTTCATCTACTAATTTGAACGTTGCGTCTGCAAGGGCTGCTTTTGTTTGTCCGTCCGTTTTAGTTAATACAACGGATCCTGTAGACATTGTGTTTGTTTTAGTTACTTGAAGTGCCTCTGTTTGGTTGAATTCAATTGTAAATTCAACTGGTGTAGCATCTAAATCGTAACCTGTTGGTGCTTTTGTTTCTACTAATTGGTAGTCTCCAGGTGCTAAGTTGTCAATTTGTAGTTGGCCATTTGCTTCGGTTACTACTTTATCTTTCAAACTTGCGCCTAGTTTTGTTTGCAGTTCAAATTCTGCTCCTGCTAAATTGCTTCTTGATTTACTATCGAGCTTCGTTAAAACAACACTTCCTGTTTTTGCAACGTTCTCTTTCGTTACAACAACTGCATCTGCTTGGTTAAATTCAACCGTAAATTTAGCAGGTGTTGCATCCAGAACATAGCCAGTTGGCGCTTTTGTTTCGACAAATTGATAGTCTCCCGGTGCTAAGTCAGTTACTTCGATTTTACCTTCTGCATTTGATACTAAGTTTTCAGCAACTTTTGTACCGTCTGCATTTTGTAATTCGAATTCTGCTCCAGTGATAGCATCTTTTGTGACACTATCTTCTTTCAGCAGAACTGCGCTACCAGTTTGTTCTGTATTCTCAATTGTAACGCTCGTAGCTACATCGGCAGTAACTGTGATTTCTTTACCGTCTTTGTATTCGTCGCTAATCGTGTACCCTGTTGGTGCTGCTGTTTCAACGAGTTTATATTTTCCGGATTGAAGCCCGTCCATGACGATTTTTCCGTCCGAATCAGTTGTTGCTTCTTGTCCTGCTTTATCCCCTTCAAGCGTATACAGTTGGAATTTAGCACCTGTTAGTTTTTTCGAATTATCCTTTTTATCAACCTTAGTAATTTCAAGGGAACCAATTGTTGCCATCCCGCTACCACTACCAATAGTGAAGGCTGGGGATATGCTAGTTGTTCTTGATTTATATGTCATTGGTAAATTACCGTAGTCAGAAGAAGTTGTTGTCGCTGTGTTACTGACAAGTCCAGACATCAGGCTGACTGTACTATAAGTTACTTTGATTGGTGCAGTTGCTTTATAGTCTTTGAATTGGATAGTGAAGTTATTGTCTGTATAAGTTATATCATAATATTTTGAGTCAATATCTTCACCTGTCGTTTCATTCATTACTTTAAAGCTACTTTTTAATACTTGTGCTCCAGTTGTTCCTGTTTTCATTGTATCTGTAATTGTTGGGTTGTTAATAGGACGATCTGCTGAGATGTTGCTAAGTGTAACAATCCAGTTAACTTTATTATCAAAAGATGGATCAATAGTAGCTGTTTTTGTCATCGCATTAAAAAGTTTACTTGCGTATGCTTGGTAACTATAAGATTTTTCGCCTACTCCATTATCGCTCACTTTCGCAGTGTTTTGTACGTAGGAATAGTAATACCAGTTTTCGTTTGGCTTGGTACTGTATTTAATAAATACGCGTGAATTATCCAAGTTAGCAAACTCTAAATGGAGGTTATTTCCTGTTGTATCTACTTTTGTTGGATAGTTTTTATCACCTGTTTTGGCTACTGTTCCAACAGAGTTAAGTGGGATATATAGATTCATCATCTCACCTGTGGAAGCCACATTACGATACTGGAGTGAACCTTCTACATAAGTTAAACCTGCCGGAATGGCATCATCGAAAATTAAGTTGTCATAGTTTTTCGCCATTGCATTGACGGAAACAATCCAATCAATATTCCCAGTTGTAGAATTGTATGAGCCGTACTTACCACCGTTTGTCATCATGGCTGGATCTGGTGTCATGGAGGCAGTTACCTCGTCTACGTATACAATAATTCCACCATCATAGTAAGAAATCGACGCTTTATTATCAATTGTTTTTGTTACATCAGAAAGGTCAATATCTGTGACGAAATCAACAACAATTTTTTTGTCTGTTGAAGCATAGTCACCGATAAGCTGTAAATAAAATCCAGCTGGAGTCACATCTTTATTCATCGTATAATCCTTGCCTTCTGTTAATAATACGCTATTGGTATTATCTGTATAAGCGCGAACTGTGTAGCTTTTAAGGCTTTTTACCCCAGTAGAAAATTCATCTGTGATATTCAGGTTTCCCATTTTAATTCGGTCAGAGTTGGCAGTGATTTTCCAAGTCATTGTGTTATTAAAATAGTCAATTGTTCCAGCTTCTTTTTTCAGTAAATCTGGTTGAATGGCAATCGTTGCGTCAGCTGAAACGCCATTTTCATCTGTAATTTCATTTTTAATGTTACGATCACTAAAGTCTGTGATTTTCGTGGAATAAGTGATTTCATATGCGTTGGTATTTGTGTTTTTATACGTTAAATTAAAATTCCCGTTTGCCGAGATTGCTGAGGTTGTCCAATCACTTGAAGCGTCATTTCCGACGATTGGCGACCCATTAGTTGCGTTAAAAGTTACTCGTTTAATTTTCAGTGAATCTGCTACATAAGCGACATCGCTATCTGCTAAAACATCGGTAAGGACTGTTGAAGGAGATATTTCGTCTTGATCGTAGTTAAAGTTAATTGTCCAATCAATACTTTGTGTGGAGCCGTTGTAACTAGCTTTTTTCACGATATGTTTGTAATTAGTCATCGTCAGGTAAATATAAGCCGAGTTACTTGATAATGTTCCTGCATCACCTACTGTGTAAGCTTGTGTAGACATGTAAGAAAGTGAATCACTCGGTTTATTGATTGTGCGATCATATGTTACTTGATAGCCTTTACCAGAAAGCCCACCGTTTAGCGTAACAGTTAGAGAAGTTGCGGAATAAGTTAGCGTATAGTCAGTACCTTCTACAAGTAATTTTTTCGTACCAATGAAGGTTCCCCCAGCACTAACATCACTCGAATACACTTTGATGCTATCTTTATCAATTGTTGTCGTTCCACCAGAAGTATAATCAGTAAGTTTCAGCTCACCTTTAGCATCTTTTTCTTTCGTTAAGTTGAATTTGGCATCAACTTGTCCTTTAGTCGGGTTCACTATCCCTGGATTCGCAGTAATTGCTACAGTTGTTGGATAGTTAACTACTGGTACAACTTCAATTTGATAAACGGTATCTTTGCCAGCCGTTTTAAAGACAACTTCTTGTATCGTTTCTTCTGTTGATGTAAATACTTTGAAGGCAGTACTAATATTTATATCATAATCGCCTTCTTGAATCCCATCTTTTAAGAAAGTAAGAGTAAGCTCACGTGTTGTTACATCTAGCGTCCATTCTGCTTCTGTTGAGGGCAAGAAGTTCCCGCTTAAATTTTTATTCCCAAAGTTGAAAGCATCCGGTAACACGGTTGTAAATGTATCTCCGGCTTTATAATTTTTTCCAGAAAACGAAAAATTCATGTTAAGCACAACACCACTACCATTTTGAATCCGGTCAGATGTGTTGATTTCATCGCCATTACCATCTTTCAACGTTACTTCACTGAAAATATTATCCGTAATGACTGATTTCAAGTTAGCTCGTTGCGTTGTTTTTGGCGCAGCTACTGGCGCTGTTTTTTCTTTTGTCGATGTGGATGTTACGACTTCTTCTTTATCGGAAAGTGTTACGCTATACTCTTTTTCATCTAAAGTATAACCAGAAGCAGCTGTTTTTTCTTTTACAAGATAGTCTCCAGCTGAAAGGGAAGCTAATGTCCCGCTGCCATTTTCCTTTATAGAAAGTTCTTTCGTTTCTCCACTAGCTTTATCTTTTACTTCAAAAATAGAGCCATTGATTTTTTCTTTTGTGTCTTTATCTTCTTTAATAATTTTTAATGTTGTTGTTCCTGTTGTATTGTCTGTTATTGTTGCTAATACTGGTGAAACGTTTTGAAAAACTAGCAGACCAATAATGGTTGCAATAACTAGTTTTCGCCAATGTCTAAAATTTTTCACTATGATTTATCCCCCTATAATAGTCCAATTGATATCTTTTAATAAAGCTCTAGCCTAAAAGAAACTAGATCTTCTATTAAGTTGCCATCTTTTTTGTGTGATAGTGAATTTTTTGCCGTAATGTCCGGTTAGTATTTCTAAGGGGAAAATCTGTTTGTTGTTTGATTCTATATGAAGTATCTTTACGGGTGTAGCACTACTGTCGTCTTGATGTTATGTGGAAGAGTGATGAGTTTTATTCATTTGTGAAGCATTTTTAGCTACTTGTTGGATAGTTCCGTGTTCTCTTTCATTCGCAAACTCGCATTTGGTTGTTCTGTTTCGCTGCTTCTTTTAAAGGTTTCGAAGTATCGTCATTTTTAGTCATTTTCTATGTAACCTTTTAAACGTTATTTCTTATGCGCGTTTTACCTCCTCTTCTTTCTTCCACCTGTAAAAAGTGGTAGAAGTGAAATAACGAGTGAAGCATAAAGTAATCTTTTAAATAACTCTCATTCTCTTACTCAATACTAATTATTTCATAGGACACACCTCAAAACCGTTCTTTCGATACATAAACAAGCGAGGATTGTTACAGAAATGTGAACTATTTTACTCTTTTGTACTTATTTAATACTTTTGTTAACAAAAACAGCCTAAATTGTTAAAATAGATAACAATTTAGGCTGTTTTTTATTTACCTTATTCGAATAGATTCGCTTTCTACTAATCTAGCTCCTTCTACTTCTTCGCCAGATTTGAGTAATTCCGCGATTCTTTTTTTATCAATTTTAGGTTCTTGCAGTAAAAAGAACGGTTTTAATAAAGCTTCTTCTACTATTTCGACACTTGCAGGATTTTTCTGTATTTGAATAGTGAAAAGCGTACTATTTATTTTTCTGATTTCCATTCGTGCCATTTCGGATTGTAAGTAGTTTTTTAATTTCTGGGCATTATTTTCTAGCGCTTGTTTCCGTTTTAAAAGTCGTTTCGCCTCAGCTCCTGCCATTTCAGCATCCGCCGCTAGCGACTTAATAATTTTGGCGATATTTTCTGCTTTATCATGAAAACCATCTGTGATTGCAGCTAATGTGTCCTCTACAGCCTCGGTTTTATTTTCTTCTAAAAGTTCTTGCAATCGTAAATAATTATCGGTTAGTTCATATAATTTCATCGTTCGCACCCTTTCCAACAAGAAAAAAAGCCCAAAAGCAGCTATTTCTTTTGGCGCTTCCTCATTTTGCTACTAGTTTCCCTTGAATAACCATGCGTCCTTTTTCATAATCTTTCTCTGTATCACAAGTCGAAAGTGTAATAATTCGGTCCTTTCCACTTACTGACACATTTGATTTATAAATAGATTGTTGCTTCACTTTGTGTAAATAAGCATCAAAATCGGTTGTTTCCGGAAAGTCCGTTTCAATATAATAAAAATCAGTCGTCGTTTCATACACAGCAAAAATTTCTACTTCATAATTTGCCAGACCCGATTCATAAGAAAAAGTCGGATGTGCCTCGAAAAAATCTTTATCTAAGTATTTTCGTAAATCCGCAAACATCGAGCCATCTTTCATATTATGCCCGTAAATAATCGTATTTTTGTCCAAAAACTCATTCGTATTCCGATAATCTTTGAAAATACTGCCCGCTCTTGCTTTTTCATTTTTATAATTATGATGCAGATAGTAGTCATTGTCCGTACTTTGCAAAATTGGATAATCTATTTCAGTATCTGCTATCGTCAGCCAACCAACCATATCTTTATTGAGCTTTTGCAGGGATTTAAGCTCATCGCGCACTTCGCCGTTAATATTCGTAGTAGCCACATCTTTCGTATAAACAGCTTTCGCATCACCTAGTATCGTCCGGTTATGATAATTTTCATACAGTTCCGTCCCAATTTTCCATCCAGAAAAAAGAAACACCACTAACACAACCAAAGTCAAACCTTTCCCCAAAAACGATTTCATTTTCACGTTTTAAAACTCCTTTCGCCTTTGAGGAACAATATATTTCCCAGTTTTTGCATCTTCCAAAACTTCTGCAATCACGCCATAAGTATCTGCAATCAGCCCCGTTGTCAATAATTTTCCCGGCTCACCTTGTGCCACAACTTCCCCGTTTTTCATCACGACCAATTGATCGCTATAAGTCAACGCTTGGTTTAAATCATGCAAAATCATCACGATAGTTAAATTTTCTTCTTGATTCAACCGTTTTACCAACTCTAAAATTTCGAGTTGAAAATACATATCCAGAAACGTCGTCGGCTCATCCAAAAGTAGCAATGGCGTATCTTGAACTAGCGCTGTCGCAATAAATACGCGTTGTCGCTCTCCCCCAGAAAGACTATCAACAAACTTCTCCGCTTTTCCAGTTAGCTCTGTTTGCTCCAAAGCCCGCTCAACAGCAATATCATCTACTTTCGTCCGAGTCATCCGCCAATTTTTATAAGGAAGCCGTCCAAAATAAAGCAACTCTTTCACCGTTAGCTCGCTCGGAAGCACGTTATTTTGATGAACAATTGCAACATTTTGCGCAAACTCTTTCGCTTTCCACTCAAAAATCGATTTTCCTTCAAGTAAAACATCCCCAGAACTGGGCGAAAGAAGTCTAGCCAAAATTTCTAATAAAGTAGATTTCCCACTACCATTCGGCCCAACAATCGTATTGATTTTATTTTTTTGGATAGTAAACGAGACATTTTTCAAAATCGAATCTGTTCCATTATAACTAAAATTAACGTCCCTTACTTCCATAAAAATCACCCTTTCGCATTAAAAAGATTAAGAATGGACCGCCGATAATCAGCATAATCACAGATGCCGGGATTTCCATTTGGTGAAATAACGTTCTGCCAAGTGTATCTGCAAACAAGAGCAACAATGCTCCAAATAAAATGGAGAATGGCACAAGTATTTGATAATTTCCGCCAACCAGTTTTCTGGCAATGTGCGGCACAAGTAGGCCAACAAAAGCTATAACCCCAACAACCGCCGTAGTAATCGAAGCAAGCAACACCGCAATTAGCGCCAACCAAATCCGTGTTTTATTAACCGGCACACCAAATCCTCTAGCCATTTTATTCTCAAGACCTAACACATTGCACCATTTAGCAAGTAACAGCGCACAAACCAGGCCAATTGTTACATAGATTAACAACGTTTCCACATCTGACCATTTTTTCATCGCAAGGCTCGCTGCACTGCTCGCAGACTGACTAGAAACAAGCGCCACTTGCGAAGAAAGCGCATCACTAAGCCCCGTAAAAACCGCATTAATCGCAATCCCAATAATAATAAAACGAAGCGGATTAAAATCAGATTGATAACTAAATAAAAAGACTAAAAAACACGCAAGCGCCCCACCAATAAACGAAAAAAGTGGCAACCAAAAATACAATTCCGGTAAAAATAAAATAATAACAAAACTAAAAAACTTTGCTCCCGCTGAAATCCCAATCACCCCAGCATCAGCAAGCGGATTCCGCATCACAGCTTGCAATAATAAACCAGAAACCGAAAGCGCCGCACCAGCCAGTAAAGCAATAATAATCCGCGGAAAACGCAAATCAATCACCACATCGACCATTTCATTCCCGCCACTAAAAACCCCTTTTAAAAAATCTGGAATCGACATTGCTAAACTGCCCGCCTGAACCGCCCATAAAATCGTCCCAATTAACAAAACAACCACAGCACCAAAAGAACTTTTTTGCTTAATTGTCATAAAGCATCTTTTCCATTTCACGTAATGCTTCAGGCGCGTTCAAACTTGCTGTCATACCAAATAAATTTTCGTCCAAGTCATATACCCGATTATTTTTCACCGCATCAAAATGTTTCCAAATATCATTTGTTTTAAATTCTTCATCAAACATTTTCACAACCTCCGCCGGCATTCCGTGAGCTGCTCGCAAAATAATATCCGGATTCGCATTTTGTAAGTATTCTGTATTAGAAGCCAAATATTCCACTTTTTGATCGCTAATCACATTTTCCCCACCAGCAAGTTTCACCAAGTCACCGATGTACGCATGTTCCGTCACAACTAAATAGCTTCCCGGAACACCCATCAGTATTAAAACGGTTGGCTTTTTCTTTTTAGCAACATTTGCCTTCACCTTATCAATTTCACTCGTTAAACTAGCATTTAATTTGCTTGCTTCCTCTTTACGATCAAATTCAGCGCCTAGCTTATTAATTTCACTTTGCATCGAAGCAATACTCGTAAAGTCCAGAAAGTCCGCTTTCAAACTAGCTCCCTCAAAACCAGCCTTTAAGTCCGCTTCTAGCGTTTTTGTCGAAAGGACCATGTCTGGCTTTAACATACGAATAATTTCCAAATCTGGCCCCATAGGCGACCCAGTTTCCTTCACCTCTGCATAACGTTCCGGAAGTTTTTTAGAACTAGTCGGAATTCCAACCAGCGGCAAATCAAGTTTATCCATAATTTCAGTAATCGCCACCGTCGTTGCCACAATTTTAGGCTCCTTCTCCGATGTTTGCTCAGACTTCTCTGCCGCCTCTTCATTCCCGCAACCAACTAAAAAAAGTAATAACACCAAAGATATGACAGCCATTTTCCTCATCACTGATTCCCCCATTTATAAAATAAAATCGGTAAAGCGAGTTAAGCAAAGGATAACCCCGACCTAACTCGCTTTTACCAGTCTTATTAACTCAATCTTTTACGTTTTAATCGATAAGCTAAATAAAGGAAGGAAGCGCCAAATAATGTCACATACCATGCCATACTTGATGAATCGCTTGTTTTTGCATTTTTCTCTGCTTTATTTGCTGTTTTTTGAACAGAATTTGTATCATCAAAATCTGGTTTTGCTAATTTTGGTCCAGCATTGTTATTGTTCGCTACATTCCCTGTATTTAAAAGATCATTTTTGACAGGTTCTTTTAACGTTACATCTTTTCCTGTGATGTCTTTAATGGTTGCTGCATTTAGTTTTACTTGAACAGTATACTCATGATCGTAAGCGAAACCTGGCATATCTTCAATCAATACATGTGTTTTCACATCCGTATTAGCAGTGCCATCTTTCACAGGGTATTTCACTGTTCTCGTATTTTTATTAATATCTCCGGAAACAACTTCCATATCTTTCCAAACACCATTTTGTTTATATTGGAATGTTTTAATCCAACTGCTGTTTGTTAACGTTAAATAAACATATGGTTGGTTATTTTCAACTTTGATTACAGCCGGTTTCATCACATAACTTTCCATCATCGAAGTTTCTGTTGTTCCATCTTTGAAAACATCAAAATCAATCGAATACGTATGATTGTTCAATAAATTTTTAGGATCAACAACTACCGGTTTGCTTGGAGTTGTTGGCGGTGTTGTCACTGGCGGATTTGTTGTACCTGGATCTGGTTTTGTCACAGGTGGATTCGTTTCGCCAGGATCCACTACAGGAGGAGTTTCATCACTACCCGGATACGAATTTGCCACTACGGCTTTTGTTGTATCGAACACATAACGGAAGTCCGCTTGCCCTTTGTAAACAGTACCATTGAACGGCGCTTCATAATTAACATGAGCCGCAAGTGGTTGGTTTAAATCTGCCACTTCAAATTCTACAATCCGCGTATTAGCGTCTTTATCTTCCGAAACAACTTTTACATCTTGCAAAGTTCCAGCAAGCTCTGTTTTTAAAGCTGTTACTGTCTTATTATCATTCACTGTCATCGCAACAGTTTTCTTACCATTTTTCACTTTCAACCAAGCCGGATTGTTAAAGTAATTTTGCATACTTGAATTACTATCATCATTTGCCTTTTTCGCTACAAAAGGAATCGTATAAACCCCATCAGAAAGCGTCACAGGCGTTGTAACAGCTGGTTCAGAAATAACTTTAAAAGTACTTGGATCAATCGTTAAATCGACTTGGTACCAGTGATCATAACTAATCGCGTCTACTTTAATATGCATATACGAAAAAATAATATCATCTAAAGAACTAAGCTTGAATTTCTCTACACGCGTATCTTTCGCTGCGTCTGTTCTAACTGTTTGCACATCTTGATAGCTAGCATGGTAAACTTCCGCTTGTGCTGGCTTTTCAGGACGAGTTCCATCTTTCGAAACTGCCATCGTTTGCCACCAACTGCTATTTGTAATCGTTAAGTACATGTACGGTTGACCATTTTCCACTTTAATTGTTGCCGTGTGGTCAATATATTTATCTGCTTCCGAAGACTCTTTCGTTGTTTTCCCAGTATTATCTTTATAAAAATTCACTTGAACCTGGTATTCTCCGCCATCTTTTAGACGAGAATCAGCCGCACTGGCAAACCCTGGTATCAATTGAAAAATTAGTGTCAAAGCCAAAAAAGCGACTAAACCTTTTTTCCATAGTTTCTTCATAATAATCCCCCTTTATTTAAAAATCGCCCGTCTTTTAAGTAAAACTAACCCTGTTCCCGCTACTACAAAAATAATTCCATATAAAAACATTTGGCTAGAATCACTAGACTTTGGATTTGCTACTTGATTATTTGAGTCGCTCTTTGTTGCTGGAGTTGTTGTATCGCTATTATCAGAAGATTTCACAGCTCCCGCTAACGCTTTAGCCGAACCTTCATCAAAACGTAACTTGATTTGATATTGGTGATGATAATTCAACCCATCGTCATCAATGTCTACTTTGATTTTCGCACTCACAGGACTACTTAAAGTCGACACTGGGAATGACACTTTTCTAGTATCGCTTGAAGTTTTTTTTGAAGTCACACTAACCGCGCTACCTTCCACCCATAAGCCAGTAATCCACTTACTATGATTCACTTGCAAACTAACCGTAGATTTCCCTCCATTTACAGTCACCGTTGCAGGTTTATCAAAATAGTCATTCGCCATAGAAACAGAATCACTATCGCCTTGAAGCACCGTATAATCAACCGAATAGGTTCCATCTTTCAGTGCAGCTTGAGCCGTTAATCCAGTCGAAAGAAACGAAAAACTAAATACAGCCACAAAAGCCACTAAAACTAAAACTTTCTTCATCCTTAAATCTCCCTTCTTTAATAAAAACTACTATTTATAAAAAACCTCCACAACCACTTGCGGAGTAAAAGTTTATGTAAAAGTATACGTTAATTATCATTTTAATTGATAATGATTATCATTGTCAACAACATAATATTTTCTATACCGTTTTAACCCACAAAAAAACCATGAATAGCAACACCTATCCATGGTTAATAATTATTTACTACTCCTCTGTTTGAGCGTAACGATCATATAATAGCTCTCCTTTTAAAGTGAGCGTGTATCTTTTTTCTGCAATATTGCTATTCCTCGTTAAAAAGCCATTTTCTTCTAACCAATAAAGCGTTAGCAGCACTTCATTTTTTGTGTAGTTCCGCAGATTTCCAAAATCAATCACCTCAAGCGACATATCATTAATCTTCGTATCCACACTTCCCGCAAAAAGAAGTACTTCTCGTAATAAGTTTTCATCTTTAAATTCCATCGTTAATCATCCTTTAAGTCTGAGTTAGTAACATACATAACGTAAAAAGCCGTAGCTAAGTGCCACGGCTTCTTACAGCGCAATCAAAAGGAGAAATTCACACAATCAAATAAAGGGGGTATTTGTTTGTGATTTATTTCACGGTTATAATATACCATATAACCACTTATAATTCAATAGTTCACATAGCTATTTTTATTTGTACATTTCGTGAATACTGACACCACTTCAACACAAGAAAAAAAGACACGTAGACCTTACTTCTAACGTGTCTTTTTTTAGCAAATTTCACAAACAATTATTTAACTAGTTTTTCTAATTCATCTAATCTTTGTTCAAATACTTTTAACGCATCATCTACAGGATTAGGTGTCGCCATATCAACGCCAGCTTTTTTCAAAACATCAATCGGATAATCCGAACTTCCCGCTTTCAAAAAGTCGATATAAGCCGTTACTGCTTCTTGACCTTCCGTTAAGATTTTCGCACTCAACGCAGAAGCTGCCGAAAAACCAGTCGCATATTGGAACACATAATAGTTCATATAGAAATGCGGAATACGAGACCATTCATAACCAATTTCATCGTCATAAACCATCGCTTCCCCGTAATATTTCTTATTAATATCAAAATACGTTTCTGTTAAATAATCCGCAGTCAAAGCCACACCTTGTTGATCAGCTTGATGAATCGCATGCTCAAATTCAGCAAATTGTGTTTGACGGAATACCGTTCCTTTAAAACCATCTAAATAATGATTTAGTAAATAAGCACGTACTTTTGGATCATCATATTTTTTAAGCAGATAATCTGTCAACAGGTTTTCGTTCGTAGTAGAAGCAACTTCCGCTAAGAAAATCGAATAATCGCCATAAACAAACGGTTGATTTTTTCTTGTATAATAACTATGCACACTATGTCCAAGTTCATGAGCCAGCGTATACACATTATTAATATTATCTTGCCAGTTGAGTAAAATATAAGGATTCGTACTATATGACCCAGAAGAATAAGCCCCACTACGTTTTCCTTTATTTTCCATCACATCAATCCAGCGACTATCAAACGCTTCTTTTAAAATAGCTTGATATTCTTCTCCAAGTGGTTTTAACGCTTCAAGTACAAGTTCCTTTGCTTCCTCATAAGTGAATTCCAAATTAACATCATCCGAAAGTGGCGTATAAAGATCGTACATATGCAATTCTTCTAAACCAAGCAACTCTTTACGTAATTTTACATAACGATGAAGTAAATTAGCATTGGCATTCACAGATTTTAATAATGAATCATATACAGTTTCCGGAATGTGGTTACCCGAAAGCGCAGCCTCGCGAGCAGATGTATATCCTCGAGTAGTCGCGTAAAAATTGGATTTTTTCACTTGTCCATTCAAAGTAGACGCTAACGTATTTTTCAATCCTTCGTAAACGGAATACACACCAAGGAATGCATCACGACGCACACGCGGATCATTGCTTTCTAACAACTTACCGAAACGACCATGCGTAATTTCGATTTCTTCCCCATTTTCATCTTTAATCGTCGGGAACTTCATATCCGCATTGTTTAATGTATTAAATGTACTAGAAGAACTTCCAAGAACCTCACCTGCATTCGCAAGTAAAGCCTCTTCTTTCTCACTTAAAATATAAGGTCGACTTAAATTCAACTCTTCTAATAAATGGGCATATAATTGTAAATCTTTATTTTCACTTAAAAATTGTTTTAAAACATTCTCATCCATGGCTAAAATTTCAGGATCAAAATAAGACAGTGCAGACATTAATTTGGTAACTAAACTTCCTGCACGACTATTTAATCCTTGATATTTCGCATTCGCTGTATCTTGGTCCATTTTTAAGTGAGCATATACATATAAGTTACTAATTAAATCATACGCTTTATCACGGAATTGAAGCGCCTCATAAAGAGTTTGGCTACTTTCTGCTAAACGTCCTTTAAATTGACTACTTTCTTCTGTTATTTTTTGTAAATCCACAAAAGCTTTTTCCCAAGCTTCATCGTTTGGATAAATAGTAGTTAAATCCCAAGTTAGATTTTCTGGTACTTCTTCTCTTAAAGGTAATGCATTTGTTTTACTCAATATTAAAACCCCCAACCATTGTCATTTTGTTTTTATTATGAGCCAAAATAACTAAAAAAGCAAAACAGATGATTATATTTGCCCTACTCGATTATTAGTAAATGTCATCTTTCGCTTCACTCGATAACGATTTTCTGGTATCTCAGCGAGCATCCCTTTACTAATTAAATAAGAAATATACGCTTTTCCTAGTTTTAAATTTTCATTAGGCGATAACCAAATCGTTTGTATTTGTGTTACAACGGATTGAAAGCTCTCTAAAAAACACTCTCCACTGAAAGTATCCCCCTTTTCCAAACCTTTGAAAAAATTGTCCCATAAGTCAAATTGCCATTCTATAGCAGGTGTCATAACTAAAAACTGCTCTTCTAAATCTACGCCTATCTCTTTTGGCAAATAGTGAAGATAATAACCTGCGTTATATAATTTTTGCATAAATTGACCATGCTTTTTAAACTTAGCATAGTAAAAACAGATTTTTTGTCTTTCAAATTCTCTATCTCGCTTAACATAGGCGTGCCGAGTAATAATTCTCGCTATTTTCTTTTTCCATTCACTAAAAGACACTTTCATAGAAAATGGCATCTCGCTCGCGAAAAAACGATTTCCTTTTTCGAATGTTAGGTGATAATACAGCGTGCAGTTTTCGTGTTCTACTGAATAATGCCAAAAATGATAACCTAATTTCTGATCAAATTGAATAAATGCTTGTTGAAATGCAGAAAGACAAATACGTCCTTTATCTTTTTTGAGTGTCTGACCTAGTATCCAGTGCACTTCTAAACCAAGCGATAAGTAATCCATTGTGCGCTGAATCATTTCGCTAATTGGGACAGTCGAACGTTGAAATTCAATGACGGTCTTCCCATTCACGAAAATATCTGCTTGTCGGTTAATTTCTGGGAAGTAACTTTCTAATTCTACAGGTAGGCCCTGATAACAAAACCATGCCATCATTTGTCGCTTAGCCGCTAAATGTTCTTCGCTTTCGCCCTCTGAAGCAAAAGCACACTTCATAGTCTTCTCATGTGCAAAATGTGGTATCTTAATTTGCCCAGCTTTAATCATTACTGGACTTGCACATGACTTGCAAAATAGTCTTTCTTCTTGTTTCATTCGTTCCACATTCATCTTCGTAATAGTAAAAGTTTCTCCAATGCTATTTCTGGCAGTAAAAATAATAATCACTCTCCTATTAGCTCTTTAATATTATTATTCGCCATGAAATAACCATATTCCTTCCTTATTTCTAAAATCGCAAAAAAGACCCGTTTGGCTTATTTTCCAGCACAAACGGGTCTTCAAAATGAAGTTTTAGAAATGTTTTCTTATTTGCTTTAATGCAGGAACGTCAAAGATTACTTTTCCGTACTCAGCAAGCATATAACCAGTTAAATTCGACTCTAAACCGTATTCAAGTAAAATACTAACGGCATTGTCAATGTTAGATTCATCATATTTATTCTCAGGAAATTCTACATTCAAATAATACTTTCCTTGATACGAAAATAGCTTAGTTACTAAATTTTCCAGTCCTGTTGCACGTGAAAGTGAAATAGCATCTTCAAAATCACGGAACTCTAAAATAAACTCTAGCGTATCATCTTCTCCGAGTGATTCTTTCCTCACTGGATTGAAGTTTTCTTCGAGTAGTTTTTCGATTTTTTCTTCTGCAAGCTCATCTGGGGAGCTAAGCGTGACATCAAAGCCATCTTCGCCTTTTCCACCAATTGTAGCTTTTGTTACGAATACTTCTAAGCCATGTTTTAAGGCTTGGACTTGTATCCAGAGCGGACCTTCCGGAGAGAACTCTTCTTCATATTTCAGCTCATCCATCATATCCCAGAAAAGTTCTTCACTTTTCTCGCGATCATACCAAACATCTTCTTGGTTAAAACCTCGCTCTTCCAAATCCAGATAAGAGATATAAAACTTGATTGTATCCTCATTAATTCGTTCAATTTCCATCGTCACACTCTCCCTTCCTTCTTAGTCATTGACAATGAAGGGTGAAACTTAATTGGTTAAATTCATTGTAGCTCATATTAGCAAATAGTACCACCATTTTTCCTTCGTTTTCGTCGGTGGATTATTATCTTAGCTGAAAAACGAAAAAAATTCAAGAACTATTACTCCAATTACAAAAAAAAGCGCCAAGAATCCAACTGAATGGAATTCTCGGCAACCACTTTTATCAATCTTAGTTAACCATTTTTTGCGCTTCACGTAGTTGATACGTACGTACACGGCGCGGTAAGAAACGGCGAATTTCATCTTCATTGTACCCAACTTGCAAACGTTTTTCATCAATAATGATAGGACGTCTTAATAAGCCAGGATTTTTCTGGATTAATTCAAATAGTTGTTGCAAAGGAAGGCTATCTAAATCCACGTTCAATTTTTGGAACGTTTTTGAACGAGTGGAAATAATTTCATCTGTACCGTCCTCAGTCATACGAAGAATTTCTTTAATTTCATCCAAACTAAGTGGCTCAGAAAAAATGTTTCTTTCCTTATAAGGGATATCATGTTCTTCCAACCATGCACGAGCTTTTCGGCAAGATGTGCAACTAGGTGAAGTGTATAACGTTACCATTAGACATTCACACTCCTTATCGGGTATTGTTTCATTCATATAACGAAATTCTAGCAATATCTCTATTTGGAAAATTCATTAAAGAACTTACACTTCATTATACACTAATTTTGTGAAATTCTATATACTATTTTTTAAAATTTTCTTTCCAAATATGTAAAACCATTGTTAGCAAGCCGTTATGTATATGATACCCCTACTATAACTTGTTTAAACTAAAATCACATGAAAAAAAACGCTTTTTTATGAGAATTTCATGAGAATTTTAATTTTGTGAAAAAAACATCAATCAAATTTTACTCTGATTGATGTTTTAGTGTTATTTTGTAGCGGCTTCAGCAGTTAGCTTAGCATGCTTTTCTTTATACATAACTTCTTCTTCTTCTGAACAATAAACAAAGTGTCCAGGAGCGATTTCGCGCATTTTAATTTCATCGCCATCTTTATAGTTATGAGAAGTCGGATCATATGCTTTACGCACACGAGTACGCTCATAATTTGGATCTGGCAAAGGAATCGCGGATAAAAGAGATTCCGTATAAGGGTGTAGCGGTGCATGATATAAATCATTGGCAGGCGCTAACTCGACTAATTTACCGAAGTACATTACGCCGATACGATCACTAATGTATTTAACCATTGATAAATCGTGGGCAATAAATAGGTAAGTTAGATTTTTTTCTTTTTGTAATTGACGTAATAAGTTAACTACTTGTGCTTGGATAGATACATCCAGTGCAGAAATAGGCTCATCGGCAATAATAAATTCTGGTTGAACAGCAAGCGCACGAGCGATACCGATACGTTGACGTTGACCACCGGAGAATTCATGCGGGTAACGACCAGCATGTTCTTTACTTAGACCAACTGTTTCAAGTAGCTCATAAACTTGTTGATTCGTTTCTTCAGGCGTTTTAGCAAGGCCGTGGATACGAATACCTTCTGCAATGATATCTTTAACTTTCATACGCGGATTTAAAGACGCATATGGATCTTGGAAAATCATTTGCATTTTACGACGGAACTCAAGCATTTCTTTACGGCTTTTACGTGCATGCACATTTTTGCCATTATAAATAACTTCTCCGCCAGTTGCATCGTATAAACGAATAATAGTACGTCCAGTTGTAGATTTACCACAACCAGATTCACCTACTAAACCAAGTGTTTCACCTTTATAAATATCAAAAGAAATATCATCAACAGCGCGTACTTCACTTGCAGTACCTTTGTTAAAGTATTGCTTTAGATTATGAATTTCTAATAATTTTTCTCTTTGTTCAGTCATTCTACTTCTACCCCTTTCGCATGGACAGCTTGCATGCCAGGATGAAGTTCCGCAAACTGCTCTTGGCGACGTAATACAGCATCTGGAGGCGTTACTTCTGGTGCATCAGGATGAAGCAACCATGTAGCCGCATAATGCGTATCAGACACCTTAAATAGTGGTGGCTCTTCTTCAAGGTCAATTTGCATTGCGTATTTATTACGTGCAGCAAATGCGTCCCCTTTTGGAGGATGAAGTAAATCTGGTGGTGTACCTGGGATAACAAACAATTCTTCATCATCTGTATCCAAAGTAGGCATCGAACTAATTAATCCCCATGTATAAGGATGTTGAGGATTATAGAAAATTTCATCAACTGTACCGATTTCAACAATTTTACCACCGTACATAACGGCAACACGGTCTGCAACGTTTGCTACAACACCAAGGTCATGGGTAATAAAGATAATCGATGTGTCAATTTTTTTCTGTAAGTCCTTCATTAAATCTAAAATTTGCGCTTGGATAGTTACATCTAGCGCTGTTGTTGGCTCATCTGCAATGAGAATTTGCGGGTTACAAGCAAGTGAAATCGCAATAACAACCCGTTGACGCATCCCACCAGAAAATTGGTGAGGATATTGTTTAATTCTTTCTTCTGCATTTGCAATACCAACTAATTGAAGTAAACGAAGAGCTGTTTTGTGAGCTTCATGTTTACTGATTTTTTGGTGCTTAATAAGTGGTTCAGAAATTTGTTTACCAATTGTCATCGTTGGATTTAAGGATGTCATTGGATCTTGGAAAATCATAGCTATATCTTTCCCACGAATTTTTTGCATTTGTTTTTCGTGAGCTTTAGCGATATCCATTCCGTTAAATAAAATTTGGCCACTTTTAATTTCTGAGTTACCTTCTGGAAGTAAACGCATAATCGATTTTGTCGTTACTGATTTACCAGAACCAGATTCGCCAACAATCGCTAAGGTTTCCCCTTTATATAAGTCAAAATTAACTCCACGAATCGCCTTTACTTCTCCGGCATATGTGTGGAATGAAATATTTAAATCTTTAACTTCTAATAGCTTTTCCATTTTTCCTCACCTCTCTTTTAATCGCGCATTTTAGGATCAAAGGCATCGCGCAAACCATCTGCAATTAAGTTAAATGCAATCATGATGATACAAAGTACAATACATGGATAAAGAATCATATACGGTAATACTTGTAATGTTTTATATCCATCATTTACCAAGACACCAAGAGACGCTGCTGGCGCTGGAAGACCAAGTCCAATAAAGCTTAAAAAGGCTTCAAAGAAAATCGCACTAGGAATACTAAACATAATGTTAATGATAATAATCCCAGAAATATTTGGTATTAAATGTTTAATAAGAATTTTAGGAGTAGATTCCCCTAAAGTTGTGGAAGCCATAACGAATTCTTGATTTTTGAGTTTTAAAACTTGTCCCCTGACTACCCGGGCCATCGTTATCCAACTCGTCATCGCAATCGCTATAATAATAGAAATTATCCCTGGATCAAGTATTAGCATCATTAAAATAACAACAACTAAGTTTGGAATAGCACCAATAACTTCTAGCACACGTTGCATAAAGTTATCGACACGACCTCCAACATAACCAGAAATCAAGCCGTAAGTAACACCAATGATTAAATCACATAGTGCTGCAACAACAGCAATAATAAGAGATACACGTGTACCAGCCCAAATACGAGCAAATTGGTCACGTCCAAGCGTATCACTACCTAACCAGTAGTAAGTACCCTCTTTAATATTATTTTGTTTATAAATATCAACGTCTTCTCCACCAATGGATTGATGTCCATTCCAGAAAGGCATATTTTCAAAGCCTTGCACTTTTGGAGGAAGACTTGCATTTTCAGTGATTTGTCTATTAATATCATGTTTTGGTCCTAAGTTTTGTGACAAATAAGGGCCTACAATTGCCATGATAATAACAAGTGCTAATACAATCAGCGACACTAACGCCGCTTTATTTTTACGAATACGAAGCCAAGAGTCTTGCATAAACGTCAAACTTGGACGAGTAATTTTTTCTGCTTCGGCATCAAGAATGTGTGCTGGCTGGAATCTTTCTTTTGCAATTTTATGTTCTGCCATTATTTTCTACCTCCAGACACACGGATTCGTGGATCAATCAATCCGTAAAGAATATCTACTACCAAGATAACAAATACAAGCATAGCAGCAAATAATAATGTAGTTCCCATGATAACTGGGTAATCGTTCATTTGAATAGAAGAAACGAATTGGCTACCGATACCAGGGATACTGTAAATATTTTCAATAACAAGGGAACCAGTCATCAGTGCAACCGATAATGGTCCTAAAACTGTAATTAATGGAATAAGTGCATTACGAATCGCATGCTTAACCGCTACTTCCGTTCTACTATTCCCTTTCGCTTTTGCAAGTAGAACATAATCAGATGCAAATACATCGATTAGCTCTGTTCTCATGAAACGAGCTGCTGTCGCTAGCGGGAACATCGCAAGTGCGAATGCTGGCAGAATAGTATCTGCAAACGTCCCCCAACCTGCTACTGGGAAAATTTGAAGTTTTGCTCCAAGCCAGTATTGTAAAACAGTCGCAAATACGAAAGATGGGACTGACTTACCTAATATTGCTATAAATGTACTCGTATAATCCGGCCACTTATTCTGGTACATGGCCGCTATTACCCCGAGTAAAATACCAAAAATAACACCAAATACCATTGCCTCGAGTGCTAATTGGACAGATGGACCAATCAGTGCACCTAAAATCTCAGACACTGGTCTATTATCAAGTTGGAAAGAAACACCTAAGTCCCCTTTTACCAAACCTGTCATATAATTAAAGTATTGGACTGGAATTGAATCATTTAGTCCGTATTTTTCATTCATCATGTGAATTTGTTCGTCAGATAGTTTCTCCTGATTACGGTAAGGCGTACCAGGTAAGAATTTCATAAGAACAAACGTAACCGAAGCAATGATGAATAACGTTATAAGCATATACAATACTCTTTTTAACGTATATTTAACCATCTATCTCTACACCTCCCAGTTTTAATAAATATATAAAAAAAGTCATTCCTAACCAAATCCGCAAGTTTAGTGAGCCTTTTTCTTCATTTCTAAACTTTTATTGCATTAGCGCAAATTAGTTAGGAAAAAAACTTCATTTTTCGAATGTTAGGTTTCTAGATTACTAGAAAAGGATACTTTAATTTTAAATTATAACACATGAAAACATGAAAATCATCAGCAAAAGGAGAGAGCATATCGAAATATACTCTCTCTTTCCGTCAAGCATTTCTTAAAGACTAATATTTTATTTAGTCAAGTATGTTTCTTTGTAAGTGTAATCTGGACCAAATGGATTTTTTTGCAAGTTTTTAATGTAGTCTTTTTGTAGGTATGCAGTAGAACGTTGATAAAGTGGTTGAATAGCTACATCATCCGTAAGAAGGATTTTTTCTGCTTTAACCATTTCATCCCAACGTTTTTGATCGTCAGCTGCATAAGTTACAGAAGCATCATTTAAAATCTTGTCATAGTCTTTGTTAGAATAACTCATTCTGTTTTGTGCACCATCAGTTACGAATAGGTTCAAGAAAGTGGATGGATCTTGATAGTCAGGACCCCAGCCGCTCATTGAGAAGTCGTAATCTTGGTTTTGGTCATTTTGTAAACGAACTTTAAATGGTACGTTTTTAAGTTTAACTGTAAGACCGTCTAAGTTCTTTTGTAGTTGGTCTTGAATGAATTCAGAAGATTTTCTCGCATTTTCAGTGTCATCACTAGTGAATTCAACTGTAATTTCGGAAACTCCAAGTTCTTTCAAACCAGCTTTCCATGCTTTTTGTGCTTCTTTTACATCATATTCTAAATGTTTACCAGATTCTTTTGTATAATCTTCTTTGTTACCTGGGTCAAAAGTGAAACCTTCTGGTACAAGATTGTTTGCAGGTTTAGATCCGTTTTTAAGAACTGTATCAGTGTACGATTGTTTGTCAATCGCAAGAGCTATAGCTTTACGGATGTTTTTGTTAGCAAATACTGTGTCTTTGCCAGCACGTTTTTGGTTAAATTTAATGTAGAATGTTGAAGAATCATTCACTGTAACGTAGTCTTTATTGTTTTTGTTTTGAGCCGCGTAATCAGCACTTAATACTGTACGGTCAACTTTGTCAGTGTTGTATAAGTTAAGTCCAGTACCGGAGTCTTGAACAACTTGTACGTTGATTTGTTTCAACTTAACTTTATCTTTATCCCAGTAGCTATCATTTTTTACATAAGTCCATTTTTTGTTTGTTCCAGTCCAGTCTTTCAACTCGAAAGGTCCGTTGAATAACATGTTATCACTATTTTGTGCATATTTTTCGCCTTTTTCCGTAACGAATTTTTCGTTAAGTGGGAAGAAAGTTGGGAATGCAAATAATGAGTTAATGTAAGCAGTTGGTTTAGCTAAAGTAATTTCTAAAGTATAGTCATCTACTGCTTTAATTCCTAATTCTTCAGGTTTTTTCTTGCCAGCTACGATATCAGTACCATTTTTGATTGCATCAAATAGGTAAGAATATGTTGCAGCAGTGTTAGGGTCAACTGCACGACGCCATGAGTAAACATAGTCATTTGCAGTTACAGGATCTCCGTTTGACCATTTTGCATCTTCACGAAGTTTGATAGTATAAACTGTTTTGTCATCGCTAATTTTTGGCTCTTCAGCAGCACCGGCAATGGCAGGAATACCATCTTTGTCAAGCGCATATAGACCTTCGTTTGTTTGGTTTACAACGTTTAAACCAACTTGGTCATCCGCTTTTGTGCTGTCTGCAGAAGGAATTAGTGCGCTTTCTGTCAAGTTAAGTACTTGATCTCCTGAAGCTTTTCCTGAATCTGAGCCTTTTTTGTCGGATTTGGAATCTGATCCGCCTCCGCATGCTACCAAGACTAAGCTTAGTAATAGTGTTAATCCAAGTGTAAGAAATAATTTAGATTTTTTCACTAAGTAGACCTCCCTTTTTTATTTTTCTGAAAAATTGTTTCGATACCTATTATACTCTAAGATTTCTGGCTTTGTAAATTATTTTTACAAGATAAATGAAAACAAGGATGAAAGATACAAGTTATTAAAATATTAAGGCAAAATTGAAATTGCGTGAAAACTCTGAACAGAGAGTGTTACACAATCCTCTATTTTGCAATAAATCGAATTAATTATGTATACTTTGCTAAACCTTTTGATTAAGTTTTCAGAAAACATAACCATTTAAATTGATAAATTTACGATTAACTTTGCCAATTAAGTTTTAACTGGAAGAAGTCATCTTTTTTGTATAAGTGAAAATATCGAACCCCTTTAAATTTTTAAAGGATTATTATATTTATATACTTTTTTTGAGCTGTTGTCTAGATAAAAATACCAAAAATTTAATTAAATTTTGTAATAAATTCGAAAAACGTTGATATAAAGGCATTTTTTTATTAATAATCTGTAAAGACACTTGGGCGATTATTTGACTAAAAATGGACAAATTTCTAACATCAGATGATAGCTTCCTTCTATCATATAGTCTTTCTATGGAAATTGTGATAGAGTGAATTATGAATTTTAATTAGAGGTGACGAAATGTTTTTACGAATTACTATTTATACACTTATTCAAGAAGCCATTATTTTTGGCATTCTACTCTTTGGCAAAAACCAGCATGTTAGTTTAAGCAATTATGTGGATATTTCTTTCCTTGTAGCGCTTATTACGTTATTAATAGGGTTATTCGTTTATATTATGAGAAGTGGCTTTTTAGACCGTGTTCATAACGGTTTTCGAAACATCTCTCGTAAAATCAAACGAGAAGAAGAGAGCGAGTTCTCAGATATGCTTTTATCCGAGCTAGTTGGCCTTCAGTATGCTGGAATTTTGATTAGTTCGCTTCTTGTTATGCTATCTAGTATCCTAGGCATGTTTTTGTGATTGACAAGCTGTTTTGTAAACTGCTAAAATAAATGTAATATAACTGATGCGTTACTAGGAAGATTAGTACATTTTGTTGCTTTATAATAGAGAGTCTGTGGTTGGTGGAAACAGATAAAGCGCAAAATCGAATGGACTTCTAAGGACTGTTTGTGAAAGATTAGTAGCAAACAGCGGCTAAAGACCGTTACTTCTTTAATAGAAATTTTCTATTGCTAAGAGCCTTTTTGGTACTTAGGGTGGCACCGCGGATAACCGTTCGTCCCTAACATTTATATGTTGGGATGGACGGTTTTTTATTTTCGCAATCAGTGAAAAAATTGGAGGAATAAACATGAAAAAAGTAATATTTTCCGGAATACAACCTAGTGGACAACTAACTTTAGGAAACTATATTGGGGCATTAAAACAATTTGGACAGTTTCAAGATGAGTATGAGTGTTTCTACTGTATCGTAGACGAACACGCCATTACGGTACCGCAAGATAGATTAAAACTTCGCGAACAAACAAGAAGCCTTGCTGCCCTTTATTTAGCAGTAGGACTTGATCCAGAAAAAGCTACACTTTTTATTCAGTCAGAGGTGGCGGCACACGCACAAGCAGCATGGATTTTACAATGTAACGTCTATATTGGCGAATTAGAGCGTATGACACAATTTAAAGATAAATCAGATGGAAAAGCTGGCGTTAGTGCTGGACTTTTAACCTACCCTCCTTTAATGGCTGCTGACATCTTACTTTATCAAACTGATTTAGTGCCTGTTGGCGAGGATCAAAAGCAACATATTGAATTAACTCGTGACTTAGCAGAGCGCTTTAATAAAAAGCATGCGGATATTTTTACGATGCCAGAAGTATTTATCCCTAAACAAGGTGCGCGTGTTATGTCCTTGCAAGATCCAACGAAAAAAATGAGTAAATCGGATGCGAATTTAAAAAATGCGATCTTTTTACTTGATCCGCCAGCTACTATTAGAAAAAAAATTAAAAGTGCTGTTACGGACTCTAGCGGCATCATTGAATATAACAAAGAAGAGAAACCTGGTGTCTCTAACCTCCTTACTATCTATTCCGTCATTACAGGTGAAACAATTGCTAATATAGAAGAAAAATATGTTGGTAAAGGTTATGGTGATTTTAAAACGGATTTAGCAGAGCTAGTTGTTGCTGAGCTTGAGCCGATTCAAGAAAGATACTACGCGTACCTAGAATCAGCAGAATTGGACACTATTTTAGATGCAGGAGCAGAAAAAGCCGCTCGTGTAGCTAATAAAACATTGAAGAAAATGGAAAATGGCGTTGGACTTGGTCGTAAACGTCGAAAATAACAATAAAAAAGCCGAGTACTTGGATTAACTCAAGTACTCGGCTTTTTCTATTTAAGCATTAACCTACTTTAATTTCTACATCAATGTTGCCACGAGTTGCTTTAGAATATGGGCATACTTCATGTGCTTTTTTAAGTAGCGCTTCCGTTTTTTCTTTATCTTGACCTTCGATAGTTCCTTCTAATAAGACACCGATTTTAAAACCGTTGTCTTCTGGGTCGCTGTATAAGCTAACAGTTGCTGTTACTGTACTTTTGGCTTCAATTCCAGCTTTTCCAAGAACTAATTCTAACGCACTGTTGAAACAAGCTCCGTATCCAGCGGCAAATAGTTGTTCTGGGTTCGTTCCACCGCCACCATCTCCACCAAGTTCTGTTGGTGCAGAGATATCAAAGTAAAACACGTTATCTGGTGAATGTACTTCACCGCTTCTTCCACCAGTATTAATGACCGTTGTTTCATATAGTTTTTTCATTTTCTATTCCTCCTAATTGATTAGTTAATGCTTGTATTTTTGTAAGTAATTGTCTGTAGTCTAATTCGGCAAAATCGAGTAATTGAAGGCAGTTGTCCACGCTTTTTAATACATCTGGTTGTATTTTTATTGCCTTTTCTGTTAGGCGAATATAAACGCGGCGTTCGTCTTCCGGATGACGACTCCGTGTAACATATCCTAAATGCTCCATTCGTTTTAGCATAGGTGTTAAAGTCCCACTATCTAAAGCCAAGCGTTTCCCAAGATCTGATACCGTTTGTTCCTCACCTTCCCATAGAACAAGCAGTGCAATGTATTGTGGATAGGTTAATTGAAATGCCTCTAAAGCTTCACGATAAAGTTTTGTAAACTGTTTGGATGCATTGTAAACAGAAAAACACAGTTGTTCTTCTAATATGCGCGTGTTCGTGTCCAACATGTTCTCCTCCTTTTAAGTTGTGTGCAATTTAATTTTATACAACTTTTGTAAATAAAGCTAGTTTTTTGCTCAAAAAAAGCCTTACCCCGAATTAGAGGTAAGGCTTTTGACTATATCTTATTCTTCTATTCTTTTGAATACTAAAGTAGCATTGTGGCCACCGAAGCCAAAAGAGTTAGAAAGTGCTACATTTACTTCTGTTTCACGCGCTTTATTTGGAACGTAATCCAAGTCGCAAACTTCATCTTGGTTTTCTAAATGAATTGTTGGCGCAATAATATTATCACGGATACTTAACAAAGCAAAAATAGCTTCAATACCACCAGATGCACCTAAAGTGTGTCCGGTCATTGATTTAGTTGAACTAATCGCTAATTTTTTCGCATGGTCACCAAAGACTGTTTTAATTGCTTGTGTTTCATATTCATCATTGTATGGCGTACTTGTTCCATGCGCATTAATGTAATCCACTTTATCAGGAGAAAGTCCTGCATCGTCAATTGCCATTTTCATTGCGCGGGCAGCACCTTCACCATTTGGAGCTGGAGCTGTAATGTGGTATGCATCACCTGTTGCGCCGTAGCCAACGATTTCTGCATAAATTTTCGCACCACGAGCTTTTGCGTGTTCATATTCTTCTAAAATAACAATCCCTGCACCCTCACCAATAATAAAACCATCACGGTCTTTATCAAATGGACGACATGCAGTTTCTGGATCTGGATTTAATGATAAAGCTTTATTCGCAGTGAAACCAGCAAGCGACATTTTAGTAATCGGCGCTTCTGCTCCACCTGTAATCATAGCATCAGCATCTCCGCGTTCGATAACTTTAAATGCGTCACCGATAGAGTTTGTTGCTGTTGCACACGCTGTAACTGTTGTAGAGTTAATACCTTTTGCTCCGAAACGAATAGAAACTTGACCGGAACCCATATCCGGAATCATCATTGGAACGAAAAATGGACTAACTCGACGATGTCCACGGTTTAAGAAAATTTCAAATTGCGTTTCAAAAGTTTCCATTCCGCCAATACCTGAACCAATCCAAACGCCTACGCGAGTTGCATTGGAATCATCAATAACTAAACCAGAATCTTGTACAGCCATTTCAGCACTTGCAATTGCGTAATGCGTGAAACGGTCCATTTTACGAGCTTCTTTTTTCTCTAGATATTTTTCTACATCAAAATCTTTTAATTCTGCTGCAATTTTAACCGGAAAGTCATCCGGATTAAGTCTTGTCATTTCTGCAACACCATTAACACCTTTTTTTGCGTTTTCCCAAGAAGTTTCCGCATCGTTTCCAATTGGTGTAACAGCGCCAATACCAGTAACAACTACTCTTCTCTTATCCATTTACTCATCTCCTTATTTTGCATTTCATAAAAAACAACTTCTGTCTAATGACAGCAGCTAGTATAAAGTTAAGGCTTTATTTAAAATTAAAAATAGTGCACAAACAAATAAACCAAAAGCCTGTTTCATTATAACATAAATAAAGGAAAGTTGTCCTAACAAAAATAATCGTTAGGGCAACTTTCCAATTTTAATTTGTTGCTTACTTACCCCAACGAATGATTAGGGCGCCCCAAGTTAGTCCGCCGCCGAAACCGACAAGCAAAACATTATCGTTATCTTTAATCCGTCCTTCTTCTACTGCGTCAACAAGAGCAAGCGCGATAGAAGATGAGGAAGTGTTGCCGTATTTATGAACAGTTTTCATTAGTTTTTCTTCTGGTAAATTCAAACGTTCACGAGAAGCTTCCATAATACGGATATTTGCTTGATGAGGAATTAGTAAATCTAAATCTTCTTTCTCAAGACCAGCACGTTCAAGTACGCGTAAAGAAGCTTCTCCCATTTGGCGAACAGCAAAACGGAATACTTCGCGTCCATTCATATAAATCTTTTTATTTTCATCTAAGTTCAAGTATTTTCCGCCAGAACCATCAGACCCTAAGTCAAATGAAAGTAAACCATGATCATCAGAAACTGGTCCCATAACTACAGCACCCGCTCCATCACCGAATAATACGGCTGTTGCGCGATCATCCCAGTTAGTGATTTTAGATAATTTATCTGCACCAACAACTACGATATTTTTATATGCGCCTGTTTTAATGAATTGTGCTGCTGTTACTACACCAAAAGTAAAGCCGGCACAAGCTGCTTCCACGTCCATACCTGCAGCATTTTTTGCCCCTAGACGATCTTGGATAATATTCGCAACGGATGGGAATGTTGCTTCTTGTGTCACAGTTGCAACGATAAATAAATCAATATCGTCTGGCGTAAGACCCGCATTTTCAATTGCTACTTTTGCTGCTTCATAAGCTAAATCGTGCGTATATTCATCATCACGAGCAATTCTTCTTTCTTCAATTCCAGTTCGAGTACGAATCCACTCATCAGATGTTTCCATTATTTTTTCTAAATCAAAGTTTGTTACTATTCTTTCAGGTACGTATTTACCTACTCCTAAAATTCCTGCGTTCATGTGTTCTCCTCCATATCAAACTACATCAGGACGAAAATATGCTTTTTCTCCTGGATATTTTATGACCTGGTACTAATTTTAACAGAGAAATATCAATTACGCAATTGGATTGCCACTTTTTATTTTACTTCTAGGCTTTTGTTTGGATTGTTCTCAGCGAAACCGCCTGCTTTAGACCAACCAATAACTTTTCCGTCGTCCGATTTAATGCGATACCAATATTCATTTTTCACATCTGCCCGGCGGTCTATGTCTAGTTCTTTTCCTAGATAATCATTTAAATCAGTTACTACTTTTGAATTATCTTCTACGGGATAAGCATAGATTTTTTGGTCGGAATCAGTGATGTATTTATCTAGTGTTACATTCGTTTCGCTTTGTGGTGTATAGAAAACTGTGACAGCTTTACTACTTATCCATCCGATTGTTTTACCTTGGTCTTGAAGTTGATACCATGTTCCTTTTTCAGTAACAGCTTTTTGCGAAATACGAAGGGTTTTGTTTTGGTAATCATTAGCATTTCCTGCTTTTTCTGCGCCTTCTGTATTATATGGTTTTGTCCAAATAACTTCTGCACTCGGGTTCGTGATTTCTGCGTAAGCTAGTTGGTTTTCGGTTGAGATTACTGTATCGTAAATTTGATCATAACGATCCAAATTGTAAGTTTCAATGGTTGAAATGAGTTTTTCAGCATACCCTGGGTCAGTTGCATAACCTGCATCTTGAATGGCGTGTGCTGCGTTTTTATAATCGGTTTCTCCAATTACCGCGGAATATAATTCTGAATTACCCGACACTCCGTTGACAAAAAGTTGTGCATGATCGACTAATGATGCCTTTTTGTCTGGATATTTTCTGAAGTCGGCTTGTGTGTGGTATGCCTTGCCGTTGCTAAATTCTTGTGTTCCCATGGAAACGGAACTTCCTTCATAGCTACCTTTAATTCCAAACAAGTTATTAGCTGAAGTTGATAAGCCGCTTTTGCCCCAGTTGGATTCTAAAATGGCTTGAGCTAAAGTAACACTCGTCAATATTTTTTCATCTTTTTGTAAATCTTGCGCATCATTTGCGATTGATTGTATAAATTGTTGTTGTGATAAAGTCATTCCTGCTTGACTCACTGTCGTTTGGCTCGCTTCTGCTACCCCTGCATCCACAAAAGGTAACAATGTAGAACTTACGATGACACTTGCTAGTAAAATCTGCGTGAATTTCTTTTTCATTATCAGTTGGCACTTCCTATCCAAATTAGTTAGTTCCCCCAATTTAAATGGCTCTGTCTCTGTTAACCTTCTTCATTCTAGCATTTTCATTCTGAGAACCTACTAATTTTTCGATGAAAGATTTATCATAAAGTAAGCAGAATGGCTATTCTAAAGGTTTTTCGCTAACCTATTTACATTTGACAATATTATGTCATTGCTTATTTGCCCCTTTACACTACTATTCTCCATGCTTGCGGTTTTTCCTTCCTTTTTTTCGATAATCGCATTTTCAAATGATATATGATTGGATAATCTAATTTTATGTGCTAAAATGTATAATGAAATAGATGAAATGGGGTGTAAGGATGCGTTACGTGGTGACTGTAATTTGGGTATTCTTACTTTCTTTAATGGCTGAATTCGTTCTTTCTTCCATGTTATATGTATCATTTGATATGACACGGGCTATTATTTTAACAGTAGGGTTATCCTTCTTCATTATTTTAATCACTTTCTTGATGCCTAAAGATAGCGAAGTTTATGACTTTAAGTAAACATCCAACTTTCTGATAGCGAGAACTCACTTTTCGAGTGTAGCTCAAAAAAAGAACCTCTTTCCAATAACTGGAAAGAGGTTCTTTTTTTATTTGTCCAAGTAATATTTATTTACTGGTTTTAAATCATTATTTAATTCGTATACAAGTGGTACGCCTGTTGGAATTTCTAAGTCCATTATTTCATCGTCGCTAATTCCTTCTAAGAATTTCACTAATGCTCGTAAGCTATTACCATGAGCTGCAATAACTACTCGGCGTCCAGCTTTAATTTCTGGAGCAATTGTATCCATCCAATAAGGAATAACACGTTCTAGCGTTACTTTCAAGTTTTCCCCTGAAGGAATCGCATGTGTATCTAGTAGTTGATAACGGCGATCATTCTTCGCTTGTCTTTCGTCGTTTTCTTCTAATAGTGGTGGAAGGGTATCGTAGCTTCTGCGCCATTTTTGCACTTGTTCAGCGCCGTATTTTTCAGCGGTTTCTTCTTTATTAAGACCTTGTAGCGCTCCGTAATGTCGTTCATTTAAACGCCAAGATTTATTGACTGGAACCCACATTTGATCAGATTCTTCTAGCACATAATTAAGTGTTTTAATGGCTCTTGTTAATACGGAAGTGAAGGCTACATCAAAATCTAAGCCTGCTTCTTTAATTCTTTTCCCTGCCGTTTGCGCTTCTATAACGCCTTCTTCTGACAAGTCCACATCGTGCCAACCTGTAAATAAATTCAATTTGTTCCATTCACTTTGACCATGACGAATTAATACTAATTTCATCTTCCTCATCCTTCCATTTTCGTCTATTTTCTAAACGACTAATCCAACCAAAGTTTTCCCTTTCAAGCAGGGTGTCAAACCTTTTCCATGTTATTCTGTAACTTTAAAAGTAAATTCTTTATCGTGCAAATCAATTTCCACAGATGAATGTGGCATGATTTTACCAGATACAATTTCTCTTGCAAGTGGTGTTTCCACATGGCGTACAATGTAGCGTTTGAGTGGTCGTGCTCCGTAAACTGGATCATAAGCTTCCTCTGCAATAAATGCTTTGGCCTCATCGGAAATAGTAATCGTAATCTCTTGATCAGCTAAACGGATTTGCAGTTCTTCCACTAATTTCTCTACAATTCCTTTAATATCAGCAAGTGTAAGTGGTTTAAATAGAATAATATCGTCTACCCGATTTAAGAATTCCGGTTTAAATTCACTTTGTAAAATTTGCATAACGTCTGATTCTAATTCCGCTGAAATTTCGCCTTCTTCGGTTCTTTCAAGCAATAAATTGGAGCCGATATTAGAAGTCATAATAATCACAGTGTTTTTAAAATCGATTAAACGGCCTTGCGAATCAGTGATACGTCCATCATCAAGCACTTGTAGCAAAATATTGAATACATCAGGATGCGCTTTTTCGATTTCATCAAGTAAGACAATTGAGTACGGGTTTCGTCTCACAGCTTCTGTAAGTTGCCCGCCTTCCTCGTAGCCAACATAGCCAGGAGGAGCTCCGACAAGTCTTGATACAGAATGTTTCTCCATATATTCAGACATATCAATTCGAATCATGTGGTCTTCTGAATCAAACATATTATATGCGAGAGCTTTGGCTAGTTCGGTTTTACCAACACCTGTAGGACCTAAGAAAATAAAGGAACCGATTGGGCGTTTTGGATCTTTAATGCCGGCACGGGCACGCAATACTGCATCACTGACTAATTGAACGGCATCATCTTGACCGATTACTTTTTGGTGCAATACATCTGCTAGTTTTAATAGTTTTTCGCGTTCGCCTTCTACGAGCTTAGTTACTGGAATTCCAGTCCAACGTCCGACGATTTCCGCAATTTCATTTTCTGTTACTTCTTCTTGTAAAATCCGATCTTCTTGTGCTGTTTTTTCGCGATTTTCTTCTTCTAAAGCGAGTAATTCTTTTTCTACGGCTGGGATTTTACCGTGACGTAATTCTGCTGCTTTGTTTAAATCGTAGTTGTTTTCGGCTTCTTCTAATTCATGACGTAAATGGTCGATTTGTTCCCGAACTTCGCGAATTTTACCGATTTCGCTTTTTTCGGATTCCCATTTTGATTTCATTTTATTTGCTTCTTCTTTATAGTCAGCTAGTTCGCGTTGTAAAATTTCTAAGCGTCGTTCACTTGCTGGATCTTTTTCTTCTTTTAAAGCTGCTTCTTCAATTTCTAATTGCATTACTTTTCTTGTTACTTCATCCAGCTCGCTTGGCATGGAGTCAATTTCGACACGAATCGTTGCGCATGCTTCATCTACTAAATCGATTGCTTTATCTGGTAAAAAGCGGTCGGTAATATAACGATTGGACAAACTTGCTGCCGCTACTAGCGCATTATCATGAATATTTACTCCATGATGGATTTCAAAACGTTCTTTTAAACCACGTAAAATGGAAACTGTATCTTCCACGGTTGGCTCTGGGACAAGTACTTTTTGGAAACGTCTTTCAAGGGCAGCATCTTTTTCGATGTATTGGCGATATTCATCTAATGTTGTTGCACCGATACAGTGTAGCTCTCCTCTGGCAAGCATTGGTTTTAGCATATTTCCGGCATCCATTGCGCCATCTGTTTTCCCAGCGCCAACAATCGTATGAATTTCATCAATAAAGAGTAAAATTTGGCCATCGCTTTGTTTTACTTCTTGGAGTACCGCTTTCAAACGTTCTTCAAATTCACCGCGATATTTAGCTCCAGCTATCAGGGACCCGATATCGAGCGAGATAATTGTTTTATCCTTGAGTCCTTCTGGAACGTCTTTTCTAACGATTCGTTGCGCTAAACCTTCGACGATGGCTGTTTTACCAACACCTGGTTCGCCGATTAATACGGGATTATTTTTTGTTTTTCTAGATAAAATCCGGATAACGTTGCGAATTTCTGCATCGCGTCCGATTACTGGATCGAGTTTTCCGCTTCTAACTTCCGCAACTAAATCACGTCCATATTTTGTTAATGCTTCATAGTTTTCCTCTGCGTTTTGAGAAGTCACTTTTTTCCCTCCTCTGATTTTTAGAATTGCTTCTTTAATTTGTTTTTTAGTTTTATGTTGATTTTTTAGTTCAGTTGTAATTGGATTCGACTTTTGGTCCATGACAGCTAGGATAAGATGTTCCGTTGATACAAAATCATCGTCTAATTGTTGTTGTTCTTTTTCCGCATCCCGCATTAGTTGGAAAAGTGCCTGGCTCATTGCTTGGCCGTAATTCACACCACTCCCTGAAACTACTGGGATTTTTTCTAAAGACATGTCTACCACTTTTTGAAGGCTGTCTGTGTCAACTTCTGCTACATCATATACGCGTTTTGCAAAGTCGCTTTCTGTTAATAACACTTTAAAAACGTGTGCAACGTCGATTTCTTGGTGTTCTGATGCAATAGCTAGATTTTGTGCGTCCGCAATTGTTTGCTGGACTTGTTGGGTAAATTTTTGTAAATCCATTCATTCGTCCTCCTTATAAAAGATAAGTCTGACCTTTTTTGACCTTAACTTTATTATAGAATTTTAAATGGCGTTTGTCTAACAAAAACCTTCTTTTTTATAGAAAAAGATCTACCAATTTTTAGGTTGGCAGATCTTCTAAGTTTTCTTAGTCACGGCCAGTAAATAGACGTAGTAAGAACATAAATAAGTTAAGGAAATCAAGGTATAAATTCATCGCAATCATTGGTACATCTGCTAGTTCCACATCGCGTTTCATAATTTGGTTGAAATCATACAAAATATATAATGAGAAAATAATCGTTCCGCCTGCTGAAATAATCGTTGACAACATAGAGCCTAGTGGTAAAAAGACTCCCACAAAGCTAAAGATGATAAGAATAATAATCGCAGCGAATAACGCACTACTTAAGAAAGATAAGTCTTTCTTCATTTTTGCACCAATAAATGCTAGTGTCGTGAAAGTAACGGTCGCTGTAACAAATGCCATCAGAACTGCAGCACCTTGCCCTGCACCAAAATAATATGTCAAAGTTGGTCCAAGCGTTAAGCCTGTGACAAACGCAAATGCTAGTAAAACTGGGTAACCTACAAGTTTATTAATGGTTTTGCTTCGACGCACAACTATAGCTGTAACTAGTAACGCGACTTCTAATACGACAAGCGGTAAATAAAGTTCTGGACTTAATTTACTTCCAATCGCAGCACCGATTGATGCAAGTAGCAAAGAAAATACAAACCAATTAAGTATTTTTTGCATAATAATTTGTTTATCCGTTCTTTTCTCTGTATTTACTCGCTCCGATGTGTGATTGATTTCATTCATGAACATTTCTCCTCTTCCAATTGATTAGTTTTATTATATCAAAAGAATTATTGCGATTCTATCGGTCTTACGTTGGAATTTCACAAAAAAAGAAGCGCGCGAGGCACTTCTTTAAATTAAATCAAATTGTTTTAATCCGAGCATGATTCCATCACTATTGTTGTCTTTCGTTACAAAAGTTGCTCTCTCTTTTAATAGTGGTACAGCATTTTCCATTGCAATGGCATTATCGACCGCGCCAAACATTTCCAAGTCGTTCATGCCGTCACCAAAAGCATAGGTTGGAACATCTTGATAACCCATTACTTCGAGTAGTTTAGCAATACCAACTGCTTTGGAGCCGCCTTTTCTTAATACATCGTTACTAAATGGGGTATTACGAACGAACTGCAACTCTGGGAAACGTGCTGGAAAATAGTCATCTCCTGTTTCGAGCAAAAGAAGCGCCATGTTGATTGTTTCTTCTTTATACATATTCGTTCTTACTTCTGGCATTGGTTCGCCTAGGAAGTCATAGTGCGCTTTTACAACTGGCGTGTTTGCGGTTGCGCCAATTCTTTTGTCATTATAATAACAAACTTCCACATTTTGCGACTTAGCTTCTTCTGTCAAACGTTCTAAGAGAGCCGCATCAATCACATCTTCATATACTTTTTCACCTTCAAAAATAGCCATTTGTCCATTCATCATTACAGCGGATTCGATGCCGGTAATTTTCATTTGGTGACTTATTTCTATAAATGTCCGTCCAGTAGCAATGACAGGAATAATATTATTTTCTCGAAGTTTGTCTAATGCTTGAAGTGAGCTATCAAGTACTTTGGATTCGCTATTTAAAAGCGTTCCATCCATATCAAAAAAACAAATTCCACGTGGTTTCACATTATTCATCCTTTACTAACATAATATATCCATCATACCAATCTTACGGACGTAAAGTAAAGGCTATTTGTACATAACAAAATCTCCGGTATGTTCAAAACCTAGGCGGTGGTATATTTCCCCAGCAACTGGATTATCGTAAAACAAGCATGGTTTCTTTCCTTCTGCTAATACATCACAACATAATTTCTTCAAAAGCGTGCTTGCAAAACCACGTTGTCTGTATCCATCACTTGTTGCCACACCTGTAATCATTGCTGAGAAAGAATTTTCCGCAGATGTTTCTGCTACAGCTACTACTTCTTGATCTTGCTCAATATAATAAATTCGTTTAACGCCTTTTTCAATTTGACGTATAATTAATTCTTCATTTTCCTCGCGCGGACCAAACTCTTCAATATCTTTTCGCATTTTAATAATGGGCGCTACGTCTTCGGCTACTGCCGTTCTGACAATAACATCTTGATTTACGGAAATCCGATTGACATGTTCGCATTCGCAAAAATAGGTATCTTGTCTTTTTTCGGCAAGTTCCGGTAAAAATGGTTCTAGTTCTCTTGTGACACGAGAAATTCCGCTAACTTCATAGGTATCATGTTTAGCAATAATTTCTGAGAAAGCTTTTGCATCAAAATTAGCGTCTTTTGAATAAGGTAAGAAAAATGTATCGAATCGAAGTAACAATGCGTGTAATTTGTCCGCTGAATCGAATTCGCCCCAAAGGTCTTGCACATCACTCTCGTAACCAAAATTTTCGATATCCCCAATAATAAATAAATTCAGGGTTGCTTCGGGTTTTAAAAGTGCCATTACTTCTTCATTATCAGATACAGTTAGTTTTCTAATCATGTGCCACACTCCTATTTTGAAAATTGTCTTCATTTTACGTGAGTTAGTAAGGTTCGTCAAGCCCTTACTCTTTCTAATTTAGTACAAAAAAAGCTCGGGACAATTCGTCCCAAGCTTTTTACGATTCGTAATGAATTTCGCCAATTTTTAACAATAAGCTGATGGCATTGAATTTTTCGTCTCCAAGATGCATTTTGTTTGTATCTTGAAACGTGATCGGTGCTGATGTAATAGCTTCTTTTGGTTGCTCAAAGAATTTTTCTTCTAGTGCCAAACTTTCTGTAATTTGTGATATGTATTTTTGGAATTTAGTTTCATTTCTCATTTTTCCTATCATCAATGCTTTTAAAGTGCTCTGGGAAATCCCGGCTGCCAGCGCGAATGTTCTATGAGTATATCCATTTATTTTCATATAAAGTGACAAATTAGTGGCAATTCTTTGTTTTTCTGCCTTGTTTTTCATTTGGGTGAACCTCCTGTCTTTCTATAGTTATCATTATGCCCGGCAAAGATGAGAATTTGATTAAAACTTCATAGTATTTAGCTAAAAATATTGAAAACGTTTTCTTTTGTTGCAGAAAAATATGCCGGAATAACATATATCCCGGCATAGCTATTAATTTGTATATTTTTCCCAGACTACCGTTCTTAATACTTCTAAAAATTCTGGGTCTGCATTTGGCATTGGTGGTCGGTGGTATGCTGCGCCAACTTCATCTGTGACTACTTTACATTCATAATCGTTATCGTAAAGTACTTCTAAATGTTCCGCAACAAATCCAACTGGTGTATAAATAAAGTGTTTGTATTTTTCTTGACCGTAAAGTTCTTTAGTTAAATCTTGTACATCAGGTCCAAGCCAAGGTTCCCCGGTCTTCCCTTCACTTTGCCAACCTAGCGCATAATGAGGTACTGCTACTTTTTCAAAAATTAAATCTGCTGTTTCTTGCAGTTGGTCTGGGTACGGGTCGTTATGTTGTTTGATTTTTTCAGGCAAGCTATGTGCGGAAACAATCAAAACGGTATCGATTAATTCATCTGCTGGAATTTGTTTGGCTGTTTCGTTAATTCGGTCAGCCCACATTTGGATGAATTTTGGTTGTTTGTACCAATCATTGATAGCTTTAATTTCGATGCCGCCCAGTTTTTCAGCAGCATCTTTGGCTCTTTTATTGTAAGCTTCCACGCTAAAACTAGAATAATGTGGGGCTAAAACGATGGATACGACTTCTTTTATTCCATCTTTATGCATAGCTTCGACAGCATCTTCAATGAAAGGTTCAATGTGTTTCAAGCCGATATATGCTTTAAATTCTACTTCATTTTGCGTTTCATTTAATGCTTTTTCTAGTCCATATGCTTGTGCTTCAGTGATTTTCGCTAGTGGGGACAAGCCGCCAATAGCATGATATCTCCCGCGTAAATCTGCAATCATTTCTTCGCTTGGCTTATGACCGTGACGAATATCGGTGTAGTAACGTTCGATATCTTCGTCTTTGTACGGTGTCCCGTATGCCATTACAAGTAAACCTACTTTTTTAGTCATTTTTTATCATCCTTTTTTTAATAGAATTTCGCTTCTCTCGTGGATGTAAGTAGTTAGTTTTTTTAGCATTTCTGGTGGTACTTCTGGGAAAACTCCATGTCCTAAGTTAAAAATATAACCTGGTTTTAATACGCCTTCTTGCAAAATCCGTTCAGTTTCTTCCAAACATTTTTCTGGTGCAAGAAGGGTGGACGGGTCTAGATTACCTTGGATTGCTTTTGTTGGAACTTTTTTCCTAGCGTCTGTGAGTGTTTCACGCCAGTCAACGCCAACGACATCAAGCGGCATAGTTTCCCATTCTGCTAGAAGATGACTCGCCCCAACTGCTTGCATAATAATTGGCGTAGTTGGATGCACGGCTTTTACTTCACTAACAATCATTTCGATAACTGGTCGGATGTATGTCGCATAATCCGCTCGGCTAAGCGCTCCCACCCATGAATCAAATAATTGCACAGCGGAAGCCCCGGCGTTAATTTGTGCTACTAAATAGCTCGCAGTCATTCGGCCAAGTTTTTCCATTAATATTGCCCACACTTCTGGTTCTCGGTACATAAAGCTTTTCGTTTGGTGGTAATTTTTCGATGGGCCGCCTTCTATCATATAACTCGCTAATGTAAACGGCGCGCCAGCAAAACCGATTAACGGCACCTCTAACATATCATCTGTGAGTAATTTAATCGTATCAAGCACATATGGTACTTCTATTTCTGGTTTAAAGATTGTCAGTTTTTCTACATCTTGGAACGTTTTAATGGGATTATGTATCACTGGGCCAATGCCAGACTTAATCTCTACGTCTACTCCCATCCCCGGAAGTGGTGTCATTATATCTTTATATAAAATTGCTGCATCTACACCGTATTGATCTACAGGTAGCTTGGTTACGTAAGCACATAATTCTGGTTGGTGCGTAATTTCAAATAGAGAGTATTGTTCTTTTAATTTGCGGTATTCTGGTTGGGATCTCCCTGCTTGTCTCATGTACCAAACCGGAATTCGGTCAACTTGTTCTTTTCGCGCTGCTTTTAAAAATAAATCATTCGTTATTTTTGTCATCGAGTCGCTTCCCTTCTTTGTTCATTTACACACAATAGGCAACAGAACAATAAATAACTTCTCCAGATAAAAGGATACTAGAAATCTTGTATAAAACCAAACAAATTGCCTATCTGCTGTTTCAATTATGAAAAACGTGGAAAACAAAGGTGTAATCATTTATCTTAATTGAATAAAAACCGAAAGAAGGACTTATCATGAAAAAAGTATTTATCACAACTGGAACAGAGCACTACCTTCGTCAACTAATGGCAAATTACGCTGGCGAAAATGTGACACTTCTGCAAAACTTTTCCCAATCACTTTTGTATCAAGAGTCTACTGGCGAGAAAATTTTCCAAGAAGGCGCAGAGTATCGGGTATTACAAAGCAGTGGTTCCTTAAAAGGTTTTGGCGTAGTTGTATTTGAATATATCCAACTCCGCGATGAAGAGATTCCGATTTTCTTACAAATGTACCAACGTGCTAGTTTGCATTTTAGCGAAACGCCGGGCTTACAAAGTAGCAAACTTACAAAAGCGTTCAATACGAATAAATTTTTAGTTATCTCTTTTTGGGATTCTGAAGTCTTCTTTCATGAATGGAAAAAAACAGCTTTGCACAAAGAAATTACCAATATCATGAAAAAAAATAATACGCAAACAGGTTTTTCTCATGAAGATATTTATCATTATCCTGAATTTTCCCATGATGCTAAATAAGAAAAAAGCGATTTGGACCAAAAATCCAAATCGCTTTTTTTATTCGTACATTTTTTTCATTCTGACCGGTGCATAAAGGAACGTAAAAATGGCAACAAAAGCCAAATTTATTCCTAAAATAATCATCCCGCCAATGGTTCCATTTTGCGCAATTCCAATGATACTAAAGAGCAATGCTTGCGCGAGTAATAAAATCCGTAAAAAATGGATAAAACTACGATGACGATAACTATCATCAATCGGATAAAGTCGCAGCATAATTTGCGCATCGTAATGTTTTAACATCGGGATAAATTGAAATCCTGTTAAATATAAGAATAGTAATGAGAAGATAATATTTAAATAAAATCCTTGAACGAATACGAGTAAAATAACAGCAATCACTGTAAGTCGAATGTATAGCCCCACATATTCATTCGTTCTCGCAAATGTCCGGCTAAACAAATAAGCAAATGTTTTTCGTTTCGCATATGGAATTGGTTGATAAAGGAAATCGAGATAGCTCCGTCTGCGAACCGTTCCTCGCAAATGTGGCACATCCGTAAACAAGTTCACTAAACGATAAAACCGGTTCATCCGTGCTTCTTCTTTATCTACTAAATATTCCCAGCGTAAAGTTACTTTTGCAGTTTTAGTTCGAAGCCAGTAGTAACTCGCCACAAGTACTACCAAAACCAAAGGAATAGAAATGTAAGGCGCCGCAATTAGTGCAATATAAATTAAAATAGCGTTAAGAATAACACGGACAAACATCCACGTTGTATCCGCTTCTTCAAACTTCATACTTTCCCAGCCAAAATAAATATTCCAGGCTTTAAGCATACTAAGCACGATAAACAAAGTGAAAAATTGGCTATACGGAACTTCCGTAACTTCCACATACATCGGCATGCAAACCCCAAGTACAATCACAAAAACATATAGTTGCATAAAGAAACTCGCTATTTTCGCTTGAGAAAAATAAGTATCCATTGCTTTTTCTTGGACAATTAAGTAAACAATATCTGGTTTTTTGAGCAACGTGGCAACCGGACTAATGGCAATAGAAGCAGTAAGTAAAATAACCATTAAAGGAATGACTGGGAATGTGGGCTCTAGCGTCTTCACCCATCCAGCATAATAAAAAATTCCCGCTCCAAGTCCGATTACTAGAACAAAAAGCAAATGATCATTAAACATATAACGCAGGTAGCGCATAACTTCAGTCGTATATGCACTAAAACGTTCCTTCCAAAGTGCTTTGCTGTCAAATATCATCTTCATCAGCTTCCTCTTCCTTTGTCAACTGAATGTAAATTTCATCAAGTGAAGCTCCTGGCATTTCGAAGTTTGTTTGTAAGTCTTTCAGCGTTCCTTCTGCCCGAATTTCACCTTGATGAATAATGATAAATGTATCGCAGTATTTTTCCGCCGTTGCTAGAATATGCGTTGACATTAAAATACTTGCGCCTTTACTACGCATTCCATCCATCCAATTGAGTAACGACTGAATACCAAGCGGATCAAGACCGACAAAAGGTTCATCAATAATATATAATTTAGGCTCAATTAAGAAAGCCGACATAATCATTACTTTTTGCTTCATCCCTTTAGAAAAATGCGCTGGGAACCAGTTAAGTTTCTTCTCTAAACGAAATTCTTTTAAAAGTGGTGCCATTCTTGTATGTAGCTCATCTTCCGTTATTCCATAAGCCATTCCAGTTAATTCCAAGTGTTCTTTTAGCGTTAATTCTTCGTATAATACCGGTGTTTCTGGGATATAAGAAAATTGCTTTCGATATGTTTCTGTATCTTCCACTAATTGGTGACCGTTGATTTTAATCGTTCCTTGTTTAGGGTGCATTAGGCCAGTTATATGTTTGATGGTAGTACTTTTACCTGCCCCGTTTAGACCAATTAATCCAACTATTTGTTTTTCTTCAATCGCAAATGAAATATCTTTTAAGACTGGACGTTTTGTATATCCGCCTGTCAGGTGTTCTACTTCTACTAAAGCCATTTCCATACCTCCTTACGTAATCTTTAGTTAATAATAGCATATTCATCCCTTGAACTGTCAAAATAATCCACTACCTACTATCTAACACATGCTTTTCACTCCTTTTTATGTTAAATTAAAGTAGTACATAATTATATGTTATGAAAGGTGGTCATACTTAATGGACGATTGCATTTTCTGCAAAATAGTTCGTGGTGAAATTCCTTCTGCCAAAGTGTACGAAGATGAGGAAGTTTACGCTTTCCTTGATTTAGGACAGGTTACAGAAGGTCATACACTCGTAATTCCAAAAAAACATGCTAGGAACACATTCGATTTACCCGATGAAACGGCCGCTGAATTATTCCGTCGCGTACCAAAAATCGCGCGAGCATTGAAAGAAGCTTTACCAATACAAGGCTTAAATATTTTAAATAATAATGAAGAGGTTGCTTTCCAATCTGTATTTCATTGTCATATCCATTTAATACCAAGGTATAGCAAATCCGACGACTTTGGGTTAAAATGGAAAGATAACGCAGACTGGTATACACAAGAACGTTATCAAGAAATTGCTGAACTTATTGCAGCAAAAGTAGACTAAAATGACTTTTATGGATGGAGTGGAGTATAAATGAATAAAAAATCACTTATTTTCGGTATTTTAGCTGGTGGGGCAATTGGAGCCGCAGCCTCGGTATTGTTTGCTCCAAAATCCGGCAATGAACTTCGCAAAGACATTGTCGCTAAATCAGGCGAAGCAAGTGTTATCTTGAAAGAACTAGCATATAACGCAAATGAACTTATCCAATCAGTTCAAGTGCTTGGCTCAGAAGGTTCCACTTTGTTAAAAGATGTTTCTTCTGACATCATGGAATCCGTTTCCAAATGGAATGAAGAAATGGAACCAGAAAAGAAACGCTTAAAAGACGAAATTAAAGACATGCAAAAAACAATTTCTGACTTAGAAAAAACATTAAAAAAAGATAATAAATAAGTAGAAAAACTGGGCGCCTGCTCAGTTTTTTTGTTTGGCTAAAACGAGCTTCAAAAAAACGTCAAAATTAGGCAATTATTTCTCTAAAAAAAGCTTGAATTTTGGAGCATTTGAGCATACAATACTATGGTGCCTTCTGACAGAGGAGCACTATTTTAGCTATAACTGGAGGAAAGCTTACAATGCGCTGCCTAAAATCAATCAACACAGAGCGACGAGACGAATTTAATCGACTTTTCCTAAAAGGAATTCTTGTCTGGCTAGCTGCCGTATGTATTTGTTTTTTAACACAACATTTGATTTACCCTGGTCAACTTACCAATGATTACCAATTCGTTAGCTTTTTGGGTATTGTTTTAATTTACCCGATTCATAAGTTGCTCCATATTCTTGGATGCTTTAAATACCGCGAAGGAACTGTTATTCAGTGGCGCATTCATTTCTTTTTCCTTCCTTGTATAAAATTAAATATCAAGCGAATCATTCCAAAATGGCATTACATTTTTTCGTTAGTTTTACCATTTGTGGTGATAACTGCTATTTTAGTAGCGTTAATGCTTTTGACACCAATCGGGCATTCGGGAATGTTCTTAATTTTACTTTCCATGCACGTTGGGATGAGCTTTTCTGATTTTACTCATATTAACAAATTATGGAAAATGCCGAAGAATTGTTTTATTGAAAGTGCAGAACGAGGATTTTCTATTTTAATTTCTGACTAAACCATAAGAATATCATTAAATTTCTTTCATCTTTTCTTTTTATCTTTAATTTATGTTATGATAGTTATTGTGTTAAGCGGGAATTATTCCAACAACTAAGGAGTGTGTTTTATTTAATGAAGAAGAAATTAATTCTTGGACTTGTCATGGTTATGGCATTGTTCAGTCTAGCAGCGTGCGGTGGCGGTGGAAATGTCGTTAAGACAGATTCTGGCGATGTAACAAAAGACGAACTTTATGATGCTATGAAAGATAAATATGGTTCTGAATTCGTACAACAACTTACTTTCGAAAAAATCCTTAGCGATAAATACAAAGTAAGCGATGAAGACGTTGATAAAAAATTCAACGAGTATAAATCACAATACGGAGATCAATTCTCTGCTGTTTTAGCTCAAAGTGGCTTAACTGAAAAAACATTCAAAAGCCAACTTAAATACAATATGTTAATCCAAAAAGCAACAGAAGCTAATACAGACACTAGCGATAAAGCATTAAAAGAATACTACAAAACTTGGCAACCAGATATCACTGTAAGCCACATTTTAGTAGCTGATGAAAACAAAGCCAAAGAAGTTGAACAAAAACTAAAAGATGGCGCAAAATTTGCAGATTTAGCGAAAGAATATTCTACTGATACTGCTACAAAAGAAAACGGCGGTAAATTAGAGCCATTCGGTCCTGGTAAAATGGATCCAGCATTTGAAAAAGCAGCTTATGCCCTTAAAAACAAAGGCGACATCAGCGCTCCAGTAAAAACACAATACGGATACCACATCATCCAAATGGACGAACCAGCTACAAAAACAACTTTTGAGAAAGATAAAAAAGCTGTAAAAGAATCTTATCTTGCATCTCAATTAACTACGGAGAACATGCAAAAAACACTTAAAAAAGTATACAAAGATGCTAATGTAAAAGTAGAAGATAAAGACTTGAAAGATGCTTTCAAAGATTTTGACGGTTCTAAATCTGATTCCGATTCATCTAAATAAGTAATTAAAAACCACGCTTGGAAAATTCCAAGCGTGGTTTTTTGTGTTTATTCAAATGTGGGATTATAAAACGAACGATTATCTAATCCAAATACACGTTCACTAAATTCACCAGGTTTTGTATGTTTTAACACTTTGTCCATCATATTTAAGGAAGCATCCATTAAATCAATTTGATGCAAAATCTCTGCTTCACGAACAAGCGGTGGTTTTGGACTGCCCCATTCTCCTTTACCGTGGTGAGAAAGTAACACATGTTTTAAAACAACGACTTCTTCCCCGTCAATAGAAAGCTCATCAGCAATTTTGCTCACTTCTTCTACTACGATGGAAATATGACCAATTAAGTTCCCTTCCAGCGTGTACGTCGTTGATACTGGGCCAGAAAGTTCAATCACTTTGCCTAAATCATGTAAAATTACTCCGGCGTATAATAAATCGCGGTTAACGGACGGGTAAAGATCTGCAACTGACTTTGCAAGACGTAGCATTGAAACTACATGAAAACTCAAACCAGAAACAAATTCATGATGATGACGCATTGCAGCTGGATAATCATAAAAGTCATCTTGGTATTTTTTCAAGAGTGCTCGAGTAATTCGTTGCAAGTTGGCATTTTTCATTTCGAAAATATATTGTGTAATCTCATCAGCCATTTCATCTTTATTGATTGGTGCAGTTTCCATGAATTCACTGGCACTAACGCCATCAATAGCTGTCGCCTGTCTAATTTGACGGATTTTCAGTTGTTTTCTTCCACGATAATTTTGAATATCGCCCATAAGGTGCACGATTTGCTGTACCCCGTAATTTACTTCATCACTTTCTTTTACATCCCACAGTTTTGCTTCTAACTCACCTGATTTATCTTGCAAAACAAGACTCAAGAATGGCTTTCCGTTGCTAGCCGTTCCTTTTATACTTGATTTAATTAGCAAGAATAAGTCTACTGTTTCTCCAACTTCATAGTCTAATAATCTTTTTTCCATTTTATCGCCTTCTTTCTTTCTGTAGTAAGAAGTTTCTTCACTCATTATAGCACGCGTATGTCCTCACTGGAAAAATATTTGCGAGTTTCTTGATGGCATGTGAAAAATATAACTTGATTTTTGCTTTTTCGATTTTGAAGCAGTTGCATCATTTGTTCCATTCTAGCAGAGTCAAAATGTACAAATCCATCATCAATAATGATTGGGAGTGGAAAGTCTTTATGGATAACATCGATTAATGCAAAGCGAATCGCCAAATAAAGTTGTTCTTTGGTTGCTTGGCTTAGTTCTTCTGGAAAAAACCGAATGACATTTTTGCTTTCCACTTGAAGCCTATTTTCCTGCAAGTAAACCTTTGTGTAATTGCCGTTTGTCAGGTGGTTGAAATAGTCACTTGCTAGTTGTAAGGTTTTAGGAAGTTTGCCTTCTTGTAACTGCTGCATCGTATCTTGTAAAATTTGGAGCGCGAGTTTTGTCTCTGTCCATTCTACTGTTATTTGCTGTAATTTGCTTTTTTCCGAATAAAATTCTTGCATTAATACAGCAAAAGTTCCGCCTTCTTCTAATTTAGCAATTTCATGATTTTTAGCTGCGAGTGATGCGTGAAGCTGCTCTTGTTCTAGTTCTATTTTGCGAAGTGTTTCTTCTAATTGAAGTTCTTTTTCTTTAATAATTGCTTGATTTTCAAACTGACTTAAAGCCACGCGTTTCTCTGGTTCTAGTTGGGCTTCTATTAGAACTAATCGTTCGCGCCATTTCTGTTCTTCTTGCGCGCGCATTGCAGCCATGCGGAAGTCTTCTTCATTCGTCGTATTAGCTCGTTCAAGCAAATCTGCTTTTTCTTTCTTTACGAGTTGCAAATCTTGTTTTACTAAATCTAGCTGCATGGTGACTTGTTCTAATTTTTCTGCTAGTTTTGCGTTCTCAGTTAAGTGGTTGCGATAGTATAGCAGTCCTTGACGGAGAAAGGTGATTTTTTCTTCGATATCCTTAGACTCTGTTGGGAGTTTGAGTTTTTCAAGTCTTGCCATATAAGCGTCTTGTTTCTCTGCTAATGGATTTAATTTTAAAGTTAGTTCAGTTACTAATTGTTTTTTTTCACTGTTTTTTTTATAGACTGTGAGTTCATAGGCCCAGTTTTCGTCTGGAGTGCTGGCAATTCCTAAGTCGGAAAAAAGTTGTCTTAGTTTCATCGTTTGCTGGTAATTTGCTTCGGCCAGTTTATTCTCGCTCGCTTTTAATTCAGCTATTTGAGAAGCAACTATGTCCATTTCATTCAGAAGTTGTTGCCATTCTTGCCTTAATTTCTTTTGCTCTAAAAAGGCTAAAAGTTGATCATTATTAGTTGGAGCAGATTTGCCTGTAGTCATAAATGAATAACCTACAATAAGGGCAGCGACGAATACAAGGGCAATGCTCCAAATCGACTGAAAGACCACCAGAAGTACGAGAGTCATTACAAAAACGCCTATTGAAACAAAAGTTTTCGTCATGGCTGGTTTCGTTCTTTGCTGAATGGTTTCTTTTGCTCGTTGGAAGGTTTTATTGTCCCACATGTCTGCTTCTATTTGATCAATCTTTTTTTGGAGTTTTTCTTCTGTGTCGTGAGTGAGTTTTAGTTTTAACTGAATATCGTGTTGTTGTTCTTTGTGCAACTGCTCGTTTTCTTTTAAGCGGTTGGTTCTTTGTTCTAATTCATTTGTCCATGTTCTAAGTGGTTGTTTTGTATCCAATTGGTGAAAGTTAATTTCATGTTTCAGGGTATTCAATTGGGTTTCTCGTTCGCCAAAAGCCGCGTAGGTTTCAATCAAATAAGCAATTTCTGCTTCATTTTCTGCAAAAAAGGCACTATGTTCGTAATTATTATTGCTAATTAGATTTTTTTGACGTTCTTCTAGTTGGATAAGCTGATTTTGCCATTCTTTTTCTCGAAGTTGCAAGTGTTCTAAGCGAATGATTCCGTCTGGCGGAAAGCTTGCTTCGGGAGTTTGCGCGGCTTTTTTATCGAGCGCTTTCCATTCTTGATATAAAGGCCATAAGTCGGACAAAATAGACAACATATCTAAGTCGACACGAATGGTTGTTTTTTCTGTTTGTAGCTCTGTTTGCCTTGTTATTGCTTGTTCTTTTTCCGTTATAAGTTGCTCATATTGTGCATTTTGCTTTTTGGCATTTTGAAAAGCTTGCTGGGCTTCTTTTACTTTTTTGAGTTGCTGATTAATTAAGGGATTACGGCCGCTTGGTTTGTAAAGGCTATCTAGTTTTTTTTGTAAGGTTTCGGCTGTTTTTAAAAGTGCATCCGAACCGGTTGTTCCTGTTGCTAGTAAATAGCGTTCAAATTCCTTCTTTTTCCATTGGTGAATATTTTGTAAGCCATGAATGTCAAACGAGAAAATTGCTTCATAGGTATTTCGATCAATTTCACCTATAATTTCTGGCAGCTTCTCTTCTCCAGCAATCTGACCATCGCCGTAGTATACACGAACATCTCCAGTAGCTTTTCCTTTTAATCGTTCAATCACGACTTTCCCTAGAGAGGTATCTTCTAAAGTCAATCTTCCGCCATATGGGCCGCCATTTTTCGGTTCCATTCGTGGTATGGATTGTTGTTTCGTTGGAAAACCGAATAAAATACTATGTATAAAAGCCATAATAGTTGATTTTCCGGCTTCATTTTCGCCGTAGAAAACTTGGAAATTGGCGATGTTGTCGAAATGAGCATCAGACCATTTGCCATAACCAACAATATCAATCGATGTAATTCTCATTTGTCATCACCCTCCACTTCCGCAAGCGTCGTCCCTAATCCGATTAAAGCATCCTTTAGCATTCTCTCGCGGTCCTGTTCAGATAAATCATCTAAATAGCGACTCGCACCACTTTCGAGATACAAAGCCTCTACTGACTGATAAAAAGCAGATTCATCCTGTAGTTTCTCAAATGCATCCATTATTTCTTTTCCCGCTAAATGATTTTCATACCATGTTTGCACGTTGCTTTGATTCGTTAGTTCGATAGTTAATTTATGCACCCATACAAAAGTAGTATCTGTAGGTTCTACTTCTTCTTGAAGCATTTGCAGCCAGTCATTCGTATTTATTTTTTGTTTATTAGCCATTTGGACGATGACATGAAGAAAATAAGAATGGCTTCTTCCTTGATAACGCTCTAAAAGCTTCGTGATTTCACGGTAAAAGGTATTTATCTCTTTATTTTCAGGCAAAGAAATTACGACTTCTTCCCAAATAATTGGACTCGTTTCAATGAAATCAATTGTTGTGTTTGCTTCTGCTAGAGTGATGATACTTGCACCTTTTTCGCCGGATTCTTTGCGATTTCGTCCTTGAATATTTCCTGGGTAATAAATGCTCGGAGACTCAGCAAGTAATTGCCGCTTATGAATGTGTCCAAGCGCCCAGTAGTCAAATCCTTTCTTGTTGATTTCTTGCACCCGAAACGGCGCGTAGACATCATGTTCATCGCTGCTTGATACTTCTGAGCCATGTAGCAAGGCAATATGATAATCCGCCTCACCTTGCACGCTGTAATCGTCTACACGGCTGGCACGAATATGACGTTCGTTATAACTAAATCCATAAATATGGACGTTCACTCCATCATCCGTAGTGAGCGTGACGACTTCTACTTGTTCTGGAAAAACATGCACATTGTTTGGTAATGCGAGTTTTTCTTTATGTTTTTCTATAAAATCATGATTTCCATGAATCATAAAGACTTTAATATTAGCTGCTTCTAATCGCTTCATTTCTTTTAAAAAGCGTGCTTGAGCTCGGACGCTCTGATTTTCGCTATCATAAATATCTCCCGCAATTAAAACGAAATCTACTGCTTCTTTTATTGCTACCGTGATAATCCGTTCTAATGATTGAAATGTGCTTTCTTGTACGGCAGAAAAAAGCGGCTGTGGCAATGTCGAAAGTCCGATGAAAGGACTATCCAAATGCAAATCTGCTATATGTAAAAATTTGATTTCTTTTATGACTTTCGCCTCCTCTTCAAAAACCGAATATACGTTCTTATTATACCTTACTATGACTTCAGGTACAAGCATTTCAAATAAAAAAGTGGCTCTATTATTTGCTAAATAAATAACAAATAATAGAGCCACTTCGATTCATAAAAATTAGTCGTTTTCTACGTTATAAAGATCTTGTAATGGCGTCATGATAATGCGATTTAAGTCATTGATAATTGTGCTCATCGCTTGCTCTTTTTCCATTAGTTTAACGATAATTTCGTTTTCTTGAACTTCTTGCGCAACTTCTTGTGCTACTTGAATTGTTTCCTCGTCAATTTCTTGACCAGTCATTTGTTTTTCTTGGATTGTTACTTGAACATCACGGAAACGTTCGAATTTTGCTTTTGCGTCAGCGTTTTCGTTCACTTCACGGTATGCATCTTGTAAGCTGATGAATTCAGGTGTTTCACGAATTCCTTTGTCTAAGTCATGTGCTAAATCATAAATATTAACTGCCATTGATAAATCCTCCAAATATCTGTATTTGTCACTTCTGTTTCACTATAACAAAAAGTCGCCGGTTATTCCAGTATAAAAGAACTAAATCCACATTGCGAGAATCCCTTGAATAATTCCGATGAATCCTCCTAAAATCCCGCCTAAATAAGTAATCATTTTTAATTCTCTACCAGAAATTTCCACGACCAGTTTTTCAATCTCAGGTAAGGAAAAAGTAGCAATTTGCGTTTCGACAAGTTTTGCTAAATCCATTCGTCCCACTATTTCCGCACTATGTGATGCAACAAAATCAAGCATTCGTTCTACTGCAAAAGGAATTACTTTTTCTGTAATAGAGGTTTCGTAATTACTTAGCATCACTTGGATTGGTTGGTTAAATATTTTATCATGTGGAACTGCTTGAATAAGTTCAGAAGTCAGCTGTTTTGCCAAATGGGCTTGCTTTTCTACCGGGATAAGTGCTTGTAATTCTTTTGCTTCAAAGTTTTGCCATTCTGTTGTTAGTAGTTGGTTGATAAGGTTTTTAGTATCTTCTTGGCTGATTAGTTTTAAGCCTTCTTGTTGGATTTTTTCAGAAAAGCTATCGACATTAATGAACATTCTAGCCATGCTTCCCATTTTACCGTGTTCTTCAAAGAATTTTTGCAGCATTTGTTTAATTTGGATTTTGCCTTCTTCACTTGCGATAAATATAGACATTTTGCTCGTAATTCGGTCTGTTACATGGGGGAGCTTTGTCGCTAGTTCTGTTTCTAACATTGCTGGGATTAAATCGCTCATTTGCGTTGTTTTTTTAGCTGTTAAAAAGCGGTTAATCTCTTTTTCTATGGTTGTTTCTAACCAAGCAACAGAGCGAACCTCTGCGTTTTCATAGCCTAGATGATGAAGTAATTCATTTGGTGTCGTTTCTAATTGCATTTTTTCATGAAACATTTTTGTGACTGTATCGGTTATTTCTTTTTGTAAATTCGCATCTAATAGTCGGGCGCGAATGGCGTCTTCTGTGAGTAAATGGCTGACTACGACTTTTCCAATGTGTTCAGCAAGCTCATCGCGTCGTTTTGGAATAAGACCTGGTGTAAATGGTAAACGTTTATTAAATAGATAAACGGCTTTGTAGGGGCGGAAAAGCATCCGGATGGCGATATAATTCGTCATTGCACCAATAAATCCACCTATCACTGCCATTAAAAGTATCGTAAATAACACTGACATGTTTTGCATCTCCTCAGATTTGTCTAGTAAAAGTGGTTTCATTATACGTGAAAAATCCCTAGACAACAATTGTTTCTAGGGAAGTTCATTCTAAAGTATGAGATTACAAATTAGTCATTTTAAGCGGATCTATCCATAAATCGAATTCTTCTTCAGTGACAAAACCGGTTTTAATTGCGGCTTCTTTTAAAGTCGTATTTTCGTCAAAAGCGAGCTTGGCAATCTTAGCAGCTTTTTCATAACCAATGTGCGGATTCAAAGCTGTGACTAGCATTAGCGAGTCATTTACTTTCGTTTCAATCACACTTTCATTGGCAACCAGTCCTTCTAGGCAATGAATTCGGAATGAGCGCATGCTATCAGAAAGTAGTTGGACGGATTCTAAGAAATTAAAAATGATTACTGGTTTATACACGTTTAATTCAAAGTTACCCTGACTTGCAGCAACGTTGATTGTCGTATCGTTTCCCATTACTTGTGCCGCCACCATTGTAATTGCCTCGCACTGCGTCGGATTCACTTTTCCGGGCATAATCGAGCTACCGGGTTCGTTCGCTGGAATAGTTAGCTCGCCAATTCCGCTACGAGGTCCGCTTGCTAGCAAACGAATATCGTTAGCAATTTTCATTAAGTCAGAGGCCAGGCTACGAATCGCCCCGTGAACAAAATTAATCGGACTATGGCTTGTTAACGCGAAATATTTATTGAAATCGGACGTGAAAGGATACCCAGTTTGCTTCATTAATTCTTCGGCAACTTTATCACCAAAATCTCGTGAAGCATTTAGGCCGGTCCCTACCGCAGTCCCACCAATCGCCAGTGGTAAAATGGCTTTCATACTTGATTCAAGGTAGTTTTTATTGTTCGTCAGGCATGCTTCCCAGCCGCTGATTTCTTGACCCAGTGTGAGCGGTGTCGCGTCTTGTAAATGTGTTCTGCCAATTTTAACGAGATGCATGTATTTATTTTTCTTTTCTGCTAAAACTGCTTCCATTTTGGTTATTTCAGGTAAAAGATTTGTTACTAAAGCGTCGTATGCGGCAATGTGCATCGCTGTCGGGAACGTATCATTCGAGCTTTGCGACATGTTGACATCATCATTCGGATGAATTTGTCCTTTGTCTAAAGTCATATTAGCCACGTGCGCAATCACTTCATTAACGTTCATATTACTCTGCGTTCCACTCCCCGTTTGCCAAACAACTAACGGGAAATGCTCATCTAATTCGCCTTGAATGATTTGATCACAAACGTTGCCGATTGCTATCGCTTTTTCTTCTGGTAACTTACCTTCCGATGCGTTCACTTTTGCTGTGGCTTTCTTTAACTGCGCAAAAGCATAAATAATTTCTATCGGCATTTGATTTTTACCAATCGCAAAATTCCTTCTACTTCGCTCGGTTTGTGCACCCCAATATTTAGTCGCATCTACGGAAATTTCTCCAATGGTATCTCGCTCTATTCGTTCCATTTCGCCACCCCTTTTTATTCTATTTTAGTATAAACCGGATGTTTTCGCAAAACTCATGAATAATGTTCGCTATTCCGCTTTTGGAAGTGGTTTTATTTTAATCATTAACACTGTAAGGCTAACAAATAAAACAATCCATGCCGCTGTAATGCCAAGCGTGGGAATAAAATAATCCATCGTTTTTTCTGACATAAGAAGCATTGTTGCATTTTTACTTAAATACGCTGGATTAAACATTTGAATCCAACCACCAAAACCGCTAATGATTCCTAAAACAATCGCAGTAAAGACGCTAAGCATTGCCACAACTGCATTACTATCAAAAACAGCACTCGCAAAAACAACGAGGCTAATCACGAAGACAAACCAGAGTGCATAGACAAAAAAGCCTTCAATTAAAGAGCCTATCGCCAATTCGCCAAATAAAAAATACGTATAATAAGCGGCTAAAACATAACCAATAAGAAGCGAGCTCAAACCAACCACACATTGCATTACCCATTTAGATAATACATACTCCACAGCAGTTACCGGTCTAGTCATAATAAACGCGAGCATCCCTCTTGTACGGTCATTTTGGATACAAGCCATCGCGACCACAATAATAATGATAATTCCGATTTGATCAAATTGAGAACCAAGTGTTTGAGCCATAACTTCCTGCGCTGACTGGTTACCCATTAAAGTAACAACTTGCTCCGTTTCCGCACCAGTACCAACTGCTTTCAATATTTCCGGTAAAAAATAAATCATGAGTGGTTGGGTAAGACCAAGCAGAGCGAATACAATCGGAAGCCAAATAATTTTTAAACTCCGACGTTGTTCTAGCCATTCTTTTGCTAGCAAAGCGTTAAAATGTGTCATTTTCCCACCTTCTCCATAAAAATTTCTTCTAAGCTTTGATGTCTATTTTCGACGCGAATAAACGCACCTTGGATGTTTAATAAGGAACTTAAAACTGCTTCTGCTCCTGCTTTTTGGTTAGTTGTATGAATTTGATATACTAGTCCTATTTTTTCGATTTTTTCTACGCATTTATTTTGAAGAAGCGTTTGTTGCCAAGCATCACTATCGCCAGTAAACTCGACTTCAAATATCGGTGAGCTTTCTTCTTTCATTAGCTGCGCGACAGTTTTATCTGCAACTAATTCACCATTCTTAATGATAGCAATGCGGTCACAAATTTCTTCCGCATCTTTTAAAATATGTGTTGAAAATAAAATCGTAATCTCTTTTTTCAGCTTTTCTAGCAACTGCATCATTTCGCGGCGACCAATGGGATCAAGTGCGGAAACTGGCTCATCTAATACGAGCAGTTCAGGTCGATGTAATATCGCTTGGGCAATTCCAAGCCGTTGTCGCATTCCACCAGAATACGTGCTAATTTTTTTATTTGCATTTGCCTCTAGCCCCACCAATAATAAAACTTCCTTGATACGCGCTTCTAAATCTTTTTTCTCCATATCGGATAATTTCCCCATAAAATGAAGGCATTCTGTTGCGCTCATCCAGCCATAAAATTCTGGATATTGTGGTAAAAATCCGATTTTCTCGCGGACTGATTTAGCATCTTGTCCATCTAAAGTAATTCGTCCTTCATCTTGGGCTAGAATTTGAACAATCATATTAATCATCGTTGACTTACCAGCCCCGTTTGGACCAATTAAGGCTACACATTCTTTTTCATCTATGGTTAGGTCAATCCCTTTGATGACCCATTTTCCATTGTATTTTTTCTTTAGGCCTTGGATTTCTAATTTTTTCATTAGTTACCTTCCTCTTTTCGACCAAAAATAAAATAGGCGATCGGACCGAATATGTTGATAACGATAATGACAACCAACCAAATAATTGGGTTTTTGCGTGTGTTCCAGTTTTTTGTTAAATCAATAATTGCTGTTAATAATAGTGCTAAATAGAGAAGAAACACGGGTATAATTAGTGCTAGTTGTGTTTTGACCAAAGTTTTCACCTCATTCTTTTTGTTATACTCATTGTATAACAGTTATAATATTAATGCAATATAAAAAAGCACATTTCACTAGCGTTATACTAGTAAAATGTGCTTTCAATTAATTACCTATCGAATCAATTAAATTTCCAATGCCATCTGAAACTTTTCCGCCAAATTCTTTTACTTTATCGGCGCCTTTTTTAATTGTTTCTCCGGCTTCATCTGCTTTTTCTTTCACGCCGCCCCAGAAGTCACTACCACTGTTCTTCGTAGCTTCTTCCTCTTCTTTCTTCGCAGCGGTTTCTTGTGCAGCACTCTTCGTACTAAAGTCTGTGGATTTCTGATATTGTAAGCCACTATTCATTACGTAGTGCGCCAAGCTGGAAACGCCGGCGGAACTCGTTGTGGTTAGATAATGTTCTTTATCTGTTTTATCGAATCCCATCCAAACGGCACCGACCAAGTTTGGCGTATAACCAACAAACCATTGATCTTTTGTGCCACTAGTATCATCAAATGGAACTTGGGTTGAACCTGTTTTACCAGCCATTTCGTGACCTGATACGGCTGCGCTCCGACCTGTACCTGTGTTGATAACATCTAAGAGCATCGATGTCATTTCATTAGAAACAGTTTCTGAGATGATTTGTTTAGTTTTAGGAACATTTTCGTATACTGTATTGCCTGATGGATCGACAATTTTAGTAATTATATGCGACTCCGGTTTTGCACCATTATTGGCAAATGTAGCATAAGCGGTTGCCATTTCGACTGGTGAAGCACCTTTACTCATACCACCTAGAGCAAGACCTAGTGTTTTATCTTGTTCGGGAACTGTAATCCCAAATTTCTCAACAGATTTAACGCCTTTATCAATTCCGATTTGATCAAGCAACCAAACGGCTGGGGCATTAATCGAGTTCGCAACAGCTTTATACATCGGAACTTCTCCGCTATAAACGCCGCCGACATTGGTTGGAGTATAGTTTCCTTTGTAGGTTGTTTTTTCATCTTTTAGCATCGAATCGACACTATAACCGGATTGAAGCGCTGGTGTATAAACGGCAAGTGGCTTCATCGTGGATCCGGGCTGTGCTTTCATTTGCGTCGCTCGGTTAAATCCGCGGAAAACATGTTCTCCCCGGCCACCAACAAGTGCCCTAATCCCACCAGTTGCTGGGTCCATTAAGACTGCTCCCGATTGAACTAGTGTGCCATCATTTGCATTAGATGGGAATAAATTATCGTTATTGTACACTTTTTCTAAAGAGGTTTGGTAGTTTTGATCTAATTCTGTGTAGATTTTATATCCTTTTTGCATGATTTCGTCTTGTGTTATATCCGCTTCATTGACAGCTTCGTTAATAACTGCATCGACATACCATGGAAATTTATTCGCAAGTGGGTCTTTTGATTGGTCATTTAACACTATTTTTGTTGCTTTGTATTTTTCGCCTTCTGCTTTTGTTATATCACCTGTTTCGACCATCGCATTTAACACCATATTTCGGCGATTAGTTGCTTTGTCGATATGTTGGTACGGGTCATATGCACTTGGAGCTTGAAGTAACCCGGCTATTGTCGCGGCTTCTGGAATGTTTAAATCTGCCGCTGACTTACCAAAATATTTTAAGGAGGCATTTTCGACACCCCACTCCCCGTTACCAAAATAAGAACGGTTTAAGTACATTTCCATAATTTCATCTTTTGAATATGTTTTTTCGATTTCACGCGCCATAAAAATTTCTTTCGCTTTTCGTGTGAAGGTTTGTTCTTGTGATAGTAATGCATTTTTGGCAAGTTGTTGCGTAATCGTACTACCACCACCAGAAATCCCGCCGCTAGTGACTAAATTAACACCAGCCCGCGCAATACCTTTTAAATCAAAGCCTTTATGTTCGTAAAATTTTCTATCTTCAATGGAAACTACTGCATTTTGCAAGTTTTTAGAAATTTTATTGATGGATACAAATGTTGCGTCAGTAGAAGAAAGCTCTCCTGCCTTGTCTCCGTCTTTGTCATAAATAATTGTGGCAGATTCTAGACCTTTTTTCAATGCATCGATATCAGCCGATTTTGCTACAACTACAAGATAAATAATAAAACTTAATAAGAATACGAGTCCAGCTAGTAAAAAAATCTTGCCGATATGTTTGTTTTTCCAGAAGCGTCTAAATTTCTGCCATCCTTTGTTAATCCACTTTCCAATAAAACCAAAGAATAATTTCAGGTATTTAATAAGTTGCTGTTTGAATTTGTCCATGTAACTCTCCTATCTTTCTACACGGTATTAACTAAAACTATAAACACAGTTATACACGTATTTTACGTTAAAAAGCAACTTTATGCCACCAACTTTAGACCGATTTTTGTAATAATTTTGTAATAATCCATATTTCCTACACATTTGTTAACCTCTTTTTTACAATTTCTTCATTTTAATGTTTCTAGTAGTTTAAAAAGGGTAGATATTACTGTTACCAATACTTGTGTTTTGGTAATAAGAATCACCTATATACTGTGTACAACAAGTAATGGCAGACGTTTTACATGGACGCATTAATAAGCCGGAAAGGAATTGGAATATGACGCAAAAGCTGATCTACTTTTTATCACAAACGCATATTCGAAGTGCCATTGCTGAAGCCTGGGCGAAAAGACTTTCACTGAGCAATGTCAAATTCATTAGCGGTTCTTGGCATAAATCTAAAGCGACACCATTTATTGCGGAAGCGTTGAATGAGTTTGCAATTGAGCCTCCTGAAAGCTTGTCTTATTCCCCAAGCTCAGAACTACTGGCAGATGCTGATCTCATTGTAACAATTTATGATTCTGCACATGAAACTGCACCAAAATTTCCAGCTAACATACAAGATAAAATTATTTATTGGGACATTGATGATCCAGAACAAGAAATAGCGTTACCCCAAAAATGGGCGAGTTATCAAGAAGTATGCGATAACATTGCCTTATCAGTAAAAAATTTAGAGCATGTATTGATAGAGGCTTAGATTTCGTTGTCCCGCCATTTGTAGGCGGGACTTTTATGTTAAATCAGAAAGGAGTATACATAATGGATGGATATAACGATTTAAAAAAGGCTGAGAAAGCGGCATTTTTAAGTATATTTGCTTATTTATTTCTGTCTGTTTTAAAAATAGTTGCTGGTCAATTGGGTAATTCTGATGCCTTGCTTGCAGATGGTTTGAACAATACGACTGATATTGTAGCTTCTGTTGCGCTTTTAATCGGCCTTCGAATTTCGCGAATCCCACCTGATGCAGACCATTCATACGGACATCGGCGGACAGAAACGATTAGCTCATTGATTGCTTCTATTATTATGTTTCTCGTTGGTGTACAAGTTATTTGGAGCTCGATTGTACATATTATTGAAAAAGAATTTGCGACGCCATCGATGTTGACTGCTGTTGTAGCCCTATTTTCTGGTGTATTTATGTACGCGATTTACTTATATAATCATAACCTTGCGAAAAAATTAGATAGTCAGGCAGTTCGAGCTGCTGCGTTTGATAATCGATCAGATGCATTTGTTAGTTTTGGCGCATTTATCGGAATTATCGGTGCGGTGCTTGGTGTTCCATGGCTCGATTCAGTGACAGCCTTTTTAGTCGGTGTTTTAATTGTTTATACAGCAATTAAAATTTTCTACGATGCCGCTCATTCACTGACGGACGGTTTTGATGTTTCTAAGCTTGAAACGATTCATGATTTAATTGCTTCTGTACCTGATGTGAAAAAAGTTATTGATATTAAAGCGCGAATGAATGGAAATCGAATTTGGATTGATGCAACGATTGCCGTTGATCCGGAGTTAAATGTGGTAAAGAGTCATGAAATCACTGAAATTGTTGAGCAAAAAATCCGAAGTAAGTTCGAAGGTGCATTTACTTTAGTTCATATCGAACCATTTTTCGAATAATATTCGTTGTCAATAACCGTAAAGTCAACTATAATTTAGATTAAAGTATCATTTGCTGGGAGGGAATATTCGATGGGGCAGAGAAACTAATTCATACAAATTATCTAACTAGAATGAAAAATATGCAGCAATACATTGGAGGAATTCTCTTCCAGAGCGGTTTTTCTTCTATATAGATAGTTTTATCATAAGCTTATTTATATTAAATTAGGAGGTGTTTGCCTTAGCAGAAACTATTTCTGTCAAGGCGATTTATTGATATTAACCATTAAATTTTTAATTATAGCTTTACTTATTGCTATATCAGCGTTTTTCGTGGCAACAGAATTTGCGATTGTTAAAATGCGACCGAGCCGCTTGGACCAATTAATTGCGGAGAAAGATAAACGTGCGGTCCTCGCTAGACATATTTACAACCATTTGAACGCTTACTTATCTGCCTGCCAACTCGGGATAACAATTAGTTCTCTTGGACTTGGTTGGTTAGGGGAATCTACGGTGGAAGCTGCCCTACATCCATTATTTAGCTTAATGGAATTGCCGCAATCTGCTATTACGATTCTTTCCTTCACGATTGCCTTTCTTTTTATCACATTCTTGCACGTGGTTGTCGGCGAACTTGTACCGAAAACATTGGCGATTGATAAAACAGAAACCGTTGCACTTGCGGTAGCTCGTCCGTTGCATATTTTTTACAAAGTGATGTTCCCGTTCATTTGGGTTTTAAATGGTTCTGCGGTTTTTATCGCGCGTCTTTTTGGCTTAGAACCAGCTTCTGAACATGAAATCGCTCATACCGAAGACGAGTTGAAAATCATCGTCGGCGAAAGTTATAAGAGCGGCGAAATCAACCAATCGGAATTCCGTTATGTGAATAAGATTTTTGATTTTGATGAACGCATGGCAAAAGAAGTCATGATTCCGCGAACAGAGATTGTGACCGTTGATACTGGTTCTACAATCGGTGAATTATCCGACATTATGCAAAATGAACGCTATACGCGCTATCCTGTTATTGATGGCGATAAAGACCATGTTATCGGCGTACTTAATTTAAAAGAAATTTTATCAGCTTACGTAGAGCACGGTTCCAATCCTACTTTTAGTATTGACCCATACGTGAAACCAATTATTCGTGTGATTGAAACGATTCCGATTAAAGAACTGCTTTTCCGAATGCAGCGCGAACGTTCCCATATCGCGATTTTACTTGACGAATATGGTGGTACTTCCGGACTTGTCACGGTTGAAGATATTGTTGAGGAAATCGTTGGTGATATTCGTGATGAATTTGATGCCGATGAAATTCCAGAAATCCGCAAAATCAAAGATGGTCACTATATTGTTGACGCAAAACTTCTTATTGATGAAGTAAATAATATTTTAGGTACGGAAATCGAGGAAGAAGAAGTCGACACAATCGGTGGCTGGTTCTTAACGCAAAATTATGAAGTCGAAGTTGGGGACGAAATTGATTACGATGGCTTTATTTTCCGCGTAAAACAAGGCGAACCCCACCATATCGAATATATCGAAATCATTAAAAAATCGAATGACTAATTCAAAAAGTAGCTATCCCACAACTAGGATAGCTACTTTTTTTAAATGCGATGCTCTAACATAAATTGTTTGAACTTTTCTGCTGCCGGTGTTAACGTTTGATTTTTCACGACCGCTAAATAAAAGAATCGTTCCCAGTTCGGGCTTCTAATCGGTAACACTTTGACATCTATGTAATTCAAAATCGGCATATTAGGAACAACGGCAATACCAAAATTTTGCGCGACCATCCCTGCAATAACTTGATCCACTTCAATTTCATAAGCGATTTTGTATTCTGCGCCAATTTTTCTAAATAAGTCATCGATGATTGGCCGCAAACCACTTTTTTTCGAAAAAGCGATATGGGGATAATTTACCGTTTCCACTAAGTCAATCCAGTCTTTTTTAGCTAGCGGATGATTTTTAGGCACGATAAGCACTAGTTCTTGTTTGGCAATCGGTGTAAAATGGATATTCCGTTCATTTTCGAGCTTGGAGCAGATGCCGATATCGTATTTCTTTTCTTTCAGCCCTTGAATAATATCAATCGAAACGCCCGTATGGAAAACAAAATCGATGTTCTTTTCTGGTTCTGTTTGCAAGAATTCTTGGACAAGCTTTGGTACGAGCGAGGTTCCGAGTGTTTGCAAGAAAGCTAGGTCAATCTGCCCTTCCCCATTTGCGGCTTTTTTGGTCGTCGCAACCCCTGCATCAATCATATCTAAAGACTCTTCCACATAATCAAGAAATACTTTACCAGCTTTACTTAATCCAATATTGCGGCCTTCTTTTTCGAATAAAGGTATTCCTAGTTCTTGTTCTAGTGAAGAAATCGCGTGACTTAAACTAGGTTGGGTAATCAGCAATTTTTCAGCAGCTTTTGTGTAATGCTCCATGTGCGCCAGTGTGACGAAATAACGTAAATGGTGTAAATTCATGGTTTCTCTCCTTACTAAAAATTATCTATGCAATTTATCTATCAATTAATAGAATAATACCAATTTGTTTTTATGGAATAGTCATAATACAATTAAACTGTAGTTACGCCAGTGAAATAAACTTATTCCTTAAAAACCAATATACGGTAGAATAGGTTAACTGTCCAGTTCCATTTTCAACTATTGAAGGCGTTATCACATCAGAGATTTTTAATTTAGTGGAATTTATTTTTTTGCTGGTGTTTGTGAAAATATTATCAAAGTTTCTTGTAATTTTTATTATGGAGAGGAGATAATTTTTATGACAAATGCAAATGGCAACTTAAAAAAATGCCCCATCACGATTAGCTCTTACACACTTGGAACGGAGGTATCTTTTCCTAAACGAGTGAAAACCGCTGCTGAGAATGGTTTTGACGGAATTGGCTTACGTGCGGAAAATTATGTAGACGCGCTGGCTGCCGGATTAACCGACGAAGACATGTTGCAGATTTTAGCTGAGCACAACATGAAAGTAACAGAAGTTGAGTACATAACACAATGGGGAACTGCCCAAGATCGTACGGCAGAACAACAAAAGAAAGAGCAAACCACTTTCCACATGGCGCGATTATTTGGCGTCAAACATATTAACTGCGGTTTGCTTGAAAAACTCCCTGAAGATCAAATTATTACCGCACTTGGTGAACTGTGTGACCGGGCCGAAGAATTAATTATCGGTTTAGAATTTATGCCATATAGTGGTGTAGCGGACTTACAAGCAGCTTGGCGAGTAGCAGAAGCATGTGGTCGCGATAACGCACAACTTATTTGCGATACGTGGCACTGGGCGCGAGCGAACCAAACAGCTGAATCTATCAAAAATATTCCCGCTGACCGGATTGTGTCCATTCAATTGTGCGACGTCCACGAGACACCGTATAAGGAACTGCGCGAAGAATCCCTTCATGATCGTTTAGCTCCTGGAGAAGGATACGGAGATACGGTCGGTTTTGCAAAAATTTTAAAAGAACATGGTGTCAATCCACGCGTTATGGGGGTTGAAGTTATATCAGATTCTATGGTAGCAACTGGCTTGGAATATACTGCCATCAAAGTATATAATGCAACGAAAAAAGTATTAGACGAGGCATGGCCAGAGATTTCTCCAAAGTAAACGCCTATCTGATTATGTGAAAATCGTAACGTAGCTGAAAGATTCCCTTTTGAAAGGAAAGTGTTATTTTTGAAATTTAATTCGATGTTTTCACCCATTGATATTGGGCCTATGAAAGTTCCTAACCGATTTGTTGTCTCACCAATGTGTAATAACTATGCGAATACAGATGGAACTTTATCCGATACCTCGCTCGCTTATTATAAAGAAAGGGCGCTTGGTGGCTTTGGACTTATTACATTTGAAGCGACTGTCGTAGATGTTCGGGCAAAAGGCGGGGCCAATAAAGCTTGCCTTTATAGCGATCATCAAATTGCTAGTTTTAAACGCGTGATTGATGTATGTCACGATGCTGGCGCTAAAATTTCCGTTCAGTTGCAGCATGCTGGACCTGAAGGGAATTCCAAAGTTTCGGGTCACCCTTTAAAAGCGGCCTCTGCGATTGCTTCTGCTGCTGGTCGAAATACGCCGGAATCCATTTCCCGAGAAGAGCTATATGAACTTATTGAACTTTACGGGGAAGCTGCTTTGCGAGCAAAAAAAGCTGGTGCAGATGCGGTTGAAATCCACTGTGCACATGGTTATTTAGTAAGTAGCTTTTTGTCAGGACGTACGAATAAACGGGTCGATGAATTTGGTGGTTGTTTTGAAAATAGAATGCGATTACCACGACTTATTATCGAAAGTATTCGTAAACGTGTTGGTCATTCTATCGCGATTCTTTGCCGGATTAATAGCACGGATGGCGTGGACGGCGGACTTAGTGTCCAAGATAGCGCGACGGTTGCGGCTTATTTAGAGGATTGCGGTCTAGATGGTTTACATGTTTCTCGTAGCGTTCATATCCGCGATGAATATATGTGGGCGCCTACTGTTTTGCATGCTGGCTTTAGTTCCGACCTTGTGACGCAAATTAAACGTGCTGTTTCTATCCCAGTTATTACGGTTGGTCGTTTCACTGAACCGCATTATGCCGAATTAATGGTTCGCGAAGGGCGCGCTGATTTAGTTGCTTTCGGACGCCAATCTTTAGCAGATCCAGAAACACCAAACAAAGCTGCCGCTGGAAAACTGGATGAATTACTTCCTTGTATCGCTTGTCTTCAAGGTTGTGTCGCTAACATGTATGCCGGCAAACCAATTACTTGTTTAGTGAATCCTTTGCTCGGCCGTGAATCCGAAGCTTACTTACCAAAAACACCGAGTAAAAAAGTGGTTGTCGTTGGTGGTGGCGTTGGCGGACTTTATGCCGGATGGCTAGCTGGATCCCGGGGTCATGATGTGACAGTATATGAAGCATCTGATATGATTGGCGGCCAAATGCGTTTAGCAGCCTATCCTCCCGGAAAAGGCGATTTAACAAATATGGTTCGTAGCTACATTAAAAAATGCGAGCAATTCGATGTGGAAATTAAAACGAATACACCTGTTACAACAGAACTTATTCAAGAAGTTTCCCCAGATGCTGTTATCATCGCGACTGGCGCAACCCCACTTGTTTTACCAATTCCAGGTATTGAAGATGCTGGATTAATCCACGCAGTTGACTTACTTGATGGGAAAGAAACTTGTGGCAAAAAGGTACTTGTTGTCGGTGGCGGCATGGTTGGTAGTGAGACCGCTGCATTTTTAGGCGAAGCGGGCCATGACGTAACCGTTGTAGAGCTGCGTGATGAAGTCGGCGCAGATGTTATTTCTGAACACCGCAAATTCCTGATGCGCGATTTTGATGAATATAAAATCAAAAGTGTTACTAATGCAAAAGTAACGAGTTTCTTTGCAGATGGGGTAACGTATTCCTTAGCTGACGATAAAGAATACCGTATTGACGGTTTTGACTCGGTTGTTCTAGCAATGGGATCAAGAGCTTATAATCCACTAGAAGAAGCTATTAAGGAAATCGTACCTGAAACCTATGTGATTGGTGATGCCGTTCGCGCACGCCGGGCATTAGACGCAACAAAAGAAGCACTAGACGCTGTATTACAATTATAATTTGCTGTCCTACTCGTTGTTCAAGCAGCGAGTAGGAATTATTCGGAGGTAACAAAAAATGGAAAATAGAATTTCAGGAACGACTAGGCTTCTTGGCTTAATTGGGACACCCATAGACCATTCAAAATCTCCAGTTATGTATAATTACAGTTTTCAAAAAGCAGGTTTGGATTATGCTTACCTTGCCTTTGATACTCCTATTGAAAAAGTTGCTGATGCGATCAGTGCAATCAAAACATTCAACCTTCTTGGTTCAAACGTAACCATGCCTTGTAAAAGTGAAGTTTTAAAATACATGGATGACCTTTCCCCTGCTGCTCGGATGATTGGCGCTGTTAACACTATTGTAAATGACGACGGGAAACTAACCGGGCATATCACAGACGGCCTTGGTTTTGTTGCAAATTTACGAGATGCTCGTGTCGATGTTGCCGGCAAAAAAATGACTATAATCGGTGCTGGTGGCGCGGCTACAGCAATCCAAGTCCAGTGCGCACTTGATGGGGCCAAGGAAATCACCATTTTTAATATTAAAGATGCTTTTTATGAAAAAGCCAAACAAACCGCTGCTTCCATTCAACAAGAAGTACCTAATTGCATCGTACATATTTATGATCTGAACGATACGGAAAAATTAAATGCGGAAATTGCAACTAGCGACATCCTTGTCAACGCTACACTCGTTGGTATGCATCCAAATGAACACGAAACACCCATCAACAATACATCTGTTTTTAGAAAAGAACTCATCGTAACAGATATTGTCTATAACCCTAAGAAAACCAAACTATTACTAGACGCAGAAGCTGCTGGTTGTAAAATAGTTGGCGGACTAGGAATGCTTTTGTGGCAAGGCGCCGAAGCATACAAACTGTTTACTGGGGAAGACATGCCAGTTTCAGAAGTAAAGGATCTATATTTTAACTAATAAATTCATCAGGATTTCGAGAGGAGAAAAAAATGAACGCAAAAAGATTTTATCCAACAGCAATAGCACTTTATTTTACTTATTTTATTCACGGTATTGGGGTATCCATTCTTGGCCAATACAAACAAGATTTCGCTGGAGTATGGGGAGCAGATAAGCTTTCTGACGGCACATTTGATGTAAGTATGGTTATCGCCGTTATCGCCGCACTTGGTTTAGGACGCTTACTTACATTACCAATTTCTGGACCTTTTTCAGATAAATTTGGGCGTAAACCTTCCGCATTAATCGGGGTTGCTTTATACGCAGTTTATTTCATCGGTCTAGCCTTTGCACCAAATATGTATATCGCTTACGCTTTCGCTTTTGTCGGAGGAGCAGCGAACTCATTCTTAGACACAGCTGTAACACCATCTGTTCTAGAAATTTTTACAAAAAACGGCGCGATTGCCAACATGTTTACTAAATTCTCCATTTCTATCGGGCAATTCGTATTACCTTTCGCAATCGGTATGGTTGCAGCGGCAAATATGTCATTCCGCACACTATTCATTATTACAATGGCTTTAATCGTTATTGATGGTTTAATTATCGCGTTTATGCCGTTCCCTCCAATGAACAACAATGTTGGCGGCGAAAAAGCAAAACCGGCGAAAATGAAATTCAATGCAACAAGTTGGGCAATTATCGGTATCGGTTTCACCTGTACTTCCACTTTCCAACTTTGGTTAAACTGTAACCAAGAGCTTGGAAAATTATACGGTATGGCTGATCCAAGTAAAATTCAATCATTCTACTCTCTAGGAACAATGTGCGCGATTTTAATCACGGCTGTTCTCGTGAAGAAATTTATTTTACCAGTACGTATTTTGATTCTTTATCCAGCAATCGCAACATTAATGCTACTAATTATTTACATCGTTCAAACGCCAACTATTTGTCTAATTGGTGGATTTGTTATCGGATACGCTGCTGCTGGTGGAGTTCTTCAACTAGCTGTATCAACTGCCAATGAATTCTTCCCTACGAACAAAGGGAAAATTACTTCGATTGTTATGATTTCTTCCAGCCTAGCAAACTACATCGTTTTAAACGTAGCGAGCTATATTACTAAAGCTGGTGGTATCGAAGGTCCGAAATATGTGTTATTATTCAATGTAGCGATAACAGTTATCGGTATCTTGCTAGCAATCTTCGTCAACATGCGTTATAAAAACGAATCTAAAATTGCAACTAAATAATTGATTATTCAACTGAGCATTCACCTGCTCAGTTGAACTTACATATCATTTGTGAAGTAAAGCACAAACTTATGTATTTTATCTATATGTATCTATTAAAAAAGAGGACATTTCTAATAAAAGGACCTCATATTACATAAAGGAGAGCAGACTATGAAAAATAAATATTTATCTACATCACTAGGTCTTTATATGAACTATTTCGTTCATGGTATGGCGTTAATCATCATCGCACAAAATATTGATTTTTTATCTCAAAAATGGCATACAGATTTAGCTGGTGCTGCCGGCGTTGTATCTTCCTTTGGGATTGGTAAATTATTAGCTGTATTTATTTCGGGGAAACTATCCGATAAATTTGGTCGAAAGTTGTCTGTTATTCTCGGTGTGTTTTTCTATATTGTCTTTTTAGGTGGTATTCTATTAAGTCCAAATACGATTATCGCTTATGCATTTGGTATTTCTGCTGGGATAGCGAATTCCTTCCTAGATACAGGAACCTACCCCGCACTAATGGAAGCTTATCCAAAAAAAGCTGCTTCCGCCAACATTATTGTAAAAGCTTTCGTCCAAACTGGTCAATTCCTTTTACCGTTCATGATTGCGTTTATTTTGGCAAATAACTTATGGTACGGCTGGAGCTTTGTTGTTTTAATCGTCATTTTAATAATTAACTTGCTCTACACGCTAACTCGTACCTTCCCACCAATGACTGTTGGGAAACCGTTAGATTTTGAAGTAGAACTTGCTGAAGAGAAAAAGCAGAAGTTTCATTTTAGTATTGATGAAATTTGTTTGATTCTATTTGGTTTTGTCGCTCAAACCTTACTTTATATTATGAGCCAATGGATTGCTAAATACGGATCAGAAGTTATTCATATGACCGATGATGCCTCTCGACTACTTGTAAGTTATGCAAGTGTCGGCGCAATTATCTGTGTCTGTGTAACGTTCGTTTTAGGAAATCGTGGTGTACGTACGCTGTATATTTTAATCACTTATGTAACTATGACAATGCTCATTTCCTTTACGCTGTTTGCTTTCCCAAGCGAAATCGTATGTATTGTTGGTGCTTTCTTACTTGGTTATTTCTCTGCTGGAGGAATCATTCAATTAGGGCTGACATTACTTGCAGAGGTCTCTCATCGTGGAAAAGGGTTTGTTACTAGCCTTTACACTATTGCAGAAGGGATCGCCGTATTCATTATCCCACTAATTGCAGCAGCTATTTCCCGCGTTGATATCGCTTCTATTTTCTTACTAAACTCAGGAATTGCGCTTTTCGGTTTAGTGCTCTTACTGATTGTATTTACACGAAAGAAAAAATTTGCTCAGGATCATATTTAAAAAAAGGTCGAGAATTGGATAATCCAGTTCTCGACCTTTTTTTAATGTTTTCTCAACGTTTTCCATTTGTACATAAGTATCCAAAAAGCAATGATGGATGCAACTAAAATTAAGATCATTTTAACTACTAAACCAACAACTTGCCCTGTCGTAATTAATTTTGCATATTCGAAACTGGCATAATGGCCGCTTAAACAAATAGTGATGTAAATAGAACCAATGATAAGTATTGGCAGACGGAATTTGTTATTCATCAAGAATCTACCATTATTTTCTAAGGAAGCTGTTTTCATTGCGTACCAACTAATAACTAGCATGCCTATTGATAGAACAATTAAAACAACAAACTCACCTAAAGCCATGCCTCCTCTTAAAATCGGGGTAGGTAGCGCATTAAACAACATCACTGCCCCACCATCGACATCTGCAATTATCTTCCCAGCAAAATAAGCTTTAAAACCGACGACCAAATTAGTTAGCGCGCCTGGGAACATATATAAGAAGCTGATAACAGATCCAATTGCGATAATACTTGCCGTAATTATTTCCCCGACTAAATTCCCAACCGCCATTGCTAGCATGTACGAGAATAGAAACAGCAGTGAAAAAGAGCTAATATACGTAAATGCATCCAACACACTTGGTAAATATATTTCTGGTATTTGCTGATAAATATACATAAACCTCAAGAAAATAATTATCGGAACTACTAAGATAATCAAAACAAGTGGAATAAGCATCTTATGCCAAAATATCTGCTTCCTCGAATAGGGCAATCCAAATGTAAAATAATCCATTTGCTTATTCTTCTCAAAAACGGTTAATTTCAATCCTAAGAATAAAAATACATAGAAGAAAAGTGCTAAATTTCCTTCAAAATCATACGGCGTTAAACTTAAATCATTTTTTATTTCATTACCCGTCATTATTTGATCGGTTGAGTTTACTTTTTGAAATTCATCCGACTGATAATATTTATAGTTTTCGTTAAATAAGTTCACTGTATTCATCGCCGTTGTAGCTTCTGAACCGACGAACGCGATGACGATAAATATAAAAACCCAAGCATTCTGACGCCATTCTTTCCAGATAAGTCCTGTACTCATGCTTCCTCGCCCCCTTGTTCTTCTAGATGATAGATAAACAAGTCTTCTAACGTTACTGCGAGTTCATCCATGAAAATTGGTTTTTCTTTCTTAATCGCCGCATATAATTCCGTGTTCATATCTCGGAATAAAATGGTGTATACACGGCCATATTTATTAATCACTTTCCCATTTTCTAGTAAAATAGCCGGAATTTTTTTATTTTCAAAAGCAATTTGGATTTTAACGGCTTGTTCCCGAAGCGATTCCAGATGATACGATTCTTCAATATGATTATCTTGCAAAATATGAATATAATCAGCAATCGGATCTAAATCAGCTAAACGATGGGAAGAAATAATAATACCTAGTTTTCGTTTCTCCACTTCTTCTAACAAGATGCCCATAATTTTCTTTTGAGCGATAATATCGAGACCTTCCATTGGTTCATCCAGCAAAATATAGTCGGCTCCTATAGAAAGCGCAAGAACGAGGCCAAAAAGACCTTTCATTCCTTTAGAATAATTTTGGAATTTTACATCTGTGGCTAGGTTGACTTGCTTCATTAACTCATCAAATTTGACTCCATCAAATAATGGATATGTTTTTTGATAGAATTTTTTAATCGTTGGAATTTTATAGCCATCCCAGCAACTCAAATTATCTTGAAGCATGAATAATTTTTGCTTTAGTTGGGGATTTTTGCTTAACGGTTCCTCTAGAAATACATCCCCCTCATCAGGGATATAAAAGCCCATTATAGTTCGAAAAAGAGTCGTTTTCCCCACGCCATTTCGCCCTACAATACCGACAATTTCTCCAGGTTTTACTTCGAATGTTATTTTATCCAGTAAGAGTTTTCCATCAATTTTTTTACTCAGCGCATCAACCTTCAACCACGTCACCTCCAATGATGTCTTGACTGTATTCTTCTGATAATCTATGTATTTCCTCCACATTAATTCCAAGGTAGACTAAGTCGAGTATTGTTTCTTTTAACTTTACTTTTGTTTCGGCTAACTTTTTTGGTGAATTAACTTTATCTCTTTGGTTCGCAATAAAGGTTCCTTTTCCTTTGACCGTGACGATAACTTCTTGCCGTTCTAATTCTTGGTAAGCTTTACTCACAGTATTTGGATTCACTCCTATTCTACTGGCAAATTCACGGATCGACATTATCTTTTCGCCTTCTTTTAGTATCCCTTTGACAACTTGTTCTTTAATTATTTGGACGATTTGTTCATAAATTGGTAGCTGACTTTTTGTATTAATCGTAAACATCTCTCCCCCTGCTTTCATGAACTCTACTATAAGAGAACTAATTGTACTAGTTACTATAGTACAGTAGATAAAAAAATAAATCAATTCCCTTATTAAAAAGAAAATTGATTTAAACTTTATTTTTCTAAACTTAGTAATGATTGTTTCATCGCTATTCCGCCACTATAACCAGTTAATTTACCATTTTTGCCAATAACACGGTGGCACGGTATAACTAAAAGTAATGGATTTTTGCCAATTGCTGTTCCCACCGCGCGCACTGCCATGGGACGATTTATTTGTTCAGCGATTTCTGTATAGGTTCTCGTTTCTCCATATGGGATTGTTTTTAATGCGTTAAATACCTCGAGTTGCAGAGGAGTCGCGGATAAATCAATAGATAACGTAAATTCTGTAAGTTCTCCGTTCAAATAAGCACGAATTTCGTCTTTATATATCGTGATTTTTTCTGGAGCGAACGTTGCTGAATGAATTTTTTCTTCTTGTGTTCCAACGTAAGCTAGGCCTGTGTCTGTCGCGGCAATATAAAGGTCGTTTTCTAAAAAATGGATAGTATCATAATAAAAATCAGCCATTTCCTTCACCTCTTTCCACTATTAATTATACGCTTAACTCGATGGATTTCCTATGTACTTTTGTTATAAAAGCAAGATTAGAAAAGTTTTACTCGCAATTTACTTTAATAACGTTTATGATTAATAAGAAGTTGAGGTGATAACATTGTCGGATTATTACTTAACCAAAAAAAGATGGCAAGCAATTTCAACGAATGACAAGGCAGCTGATGGTAGCTTTTTCTATGGCGTTACGTCTACGAAAATTTTCTGCTATCCTTCTTGTAAATCACGATTACCTAAAAAAGAAAATATTGTCATTTTTCATAGTGCGGAGGAAGCTTTTTCGAATGGATATCGCGCTTGTAAACGATGTAAATCTGGTGGTTCTGCGCTACCTGATGCAGAATGGGTCAATAATATCGAAACCTATATTAATGAAAATTTCTCAAAACCACTCACGTTGCAAATCATTGCGGATGATTGTCACGGAAGCCCGTATCATTTGCACCGAACATTTAAGCGGATTACGACAATTACACCTATTACCTATCTCGAGAACGTTCGGATTAATTATGCAAAACAGCAACTGCTTCATACCGACCAATCCATTGAAACTATCGGAAAAATGTCCGGCTTTCCAAATCCCTCTCATTTTTCTACCACTTTTAAAAGACATATTGGCTTGTCGCCAAAGAAATTTCGACTTACACAATAATAAAAATTTAATTTAGAACGGATGATACAATTATGACACATGTAACATTACCCATTTTAGAAGATTGGGAAGGTCTTTCATTAACTACTATTTTGCAAGAAAAATTCCACCTAGGAAAAAAAGCGCGCCATGAAATTCGCATGTCTCAAGATGTGTTACTTAACAATAAGCCGCTTGAAGATTGGAATACGCCACTTTTTGTTGGAGCTAGTCTTTCTTTACCCATCATTTTGCACGAAAAAATTCCGGTTTACGCGTATGATTTAGAAATTATTTATGAAGATGATTTTTTACTTGTCGTGAACAAACCTGTTGGTATGAAAACTCATCCAAATGATAGTTATGAAAGAGATACGTGCGCAAATGCGGTACAATATTATTTAGAAAAAACGGATCAAGAAGCGAACGCCTTAGCTGTGCATCGTCTTGATCAAACAACTTCTGGCCTGGTCCTTTTTGCGAAAAATAAATTAGCTATTGCTGGACTTTCATGGCAAATGGAGAATAGAGCAATTCACCGGACTTATCTTGCGGCTGTTGACGGCACTTGGGGACTTGTGATGCAAACGATTAACAAACCAATCGGTGAAGATCGCCATCACGGCTCTAGACGCCAAATCAGCCCATACGGCCAGCCTGCTGTAACTCATGTGAAAGTGCTAGAAAATGATAATGAAAAAAACACTTCTCTTGTAGAATGCCAAATCGAAACTGGCCGGACGCACCAAATCCGTGTTCATTTAAGCGGTATCGGTCATCCAATCATTGGCGATACGCTTTACGGCGGCTCACCTCGTGCTAACCGCATCATGCTACACGCCGAGAAATTACATTTAAATCATCCTTTCAAAGGCAAAAAAATGAACTTTTCCGCACCAGCCGGGGATGATTGGGTATTTTAAAAAGCCACAACATTACGTTGTGACTTCTGTACAAATTTCTACTTTCATACCATTTGGATCTTCAAAAAATACCGCATAATGATTTTCGCCACCAGCAAAAGGATATCGCTCTTCGTAAAGAAGCTTGATTCCTTTTGCTTTTAATTTTGCTCGAAAATCATCCACACGTTCTTTTGTGCCACCGTGAAAAGCTAAATGATTGAGACCAATTCGTTTCCGGTGATAACCTTCTGCAATAAACGATTCCTCCGTTTGCACGAATACCAAATACGTCTCGCCACATTTATAACTAAAACCTTCATTCCAAGACTGATACAACTCATAAGAAAGTTCTTCTAGCAGTTCTGACCAAAACAGACGACTTTTTTCTAAATCAGCTACATAAATTTCTACATGATGTAACATTTTACGCCTCCCCAATATGCTTTAGCGCTTCTCTTCGGCTAAGTGGTGCAAGCGGATGGCTATTTACAAAAAGACGAACTGCCTCACTATCCACTTTTGCATATTGTCTAAGTGCCCAACCAATTGCTTTTTGAATAAAGAACTCTTTGGAGCCAAGCCATTTTTCGCAGTTGGAAAATAACAAATCTGTATCGGTTTTGTCTTTATACTTTAATTGAAATAAAATTGCCGTTCGAGCCAGCCAAATATTATCTCCATTTATCCATGCTTCATTGTAAGTAGAAATCAACTCTGGATACAGCTTAAAATGATTGCTTACCACTGTTCCCGCTAAACCGTCCACCGTATCCCACCAAGACTTCGTTACGATTAACTTTTCATATATTTCTATCGCTTCACTAGGCTGCTTTTTACCATAGCGGCTCAATAAATCAATCGCGACATATTGAAATTCGCGTTCTTCCTCGGCAAATAAAGCTACCGTGAGTCCCAGCAAATCAGTTGGCGCTCCATTTTCTTTTAAAAATTCTGCCAGTAATTTTCTTCGTTCGCCAGCTCTAATCCCTAAAAAAGTAAATTGGTTTTTCATGTATGCTTCCATTGGCAGGGCATCTGCAGGTGAGCCGTGAGCGCGAAATAATGTTTGGATGTCGGTCATTTAGTTTTCCCGCCTGTTAGATAAGCGCGTTCACGTTCAATGCTACTTAAAAAGTACTCCAAATCATCTGGATCTGGCCCCACACGTTTTCCAGTTTCCAAGCGATCAATTTTTTCCATATCACTTGCATCCAGTTGGAAATACGACAAGCGCGAATTTTCTTCAATACGACTAGAAGTGATCGACTTAGGAAAAATAATCGTATCTCGGTTCAAATGCCATTGTAAAATCACTTGATCCACAGAAGCTTGATGTTTTTTTGCAATTTCCGTAATCACTGGATTTTGCATTAAAATCCCTTTTGCAAGCGGCGACCAAGCAGCATGTGCGATATTTTGTTCCGCCAAGTATTTCCGAAGATCATTTTGCGGTAAAAGTGGATGCGTTTCCACTTGATTTAAAACTGGTTTTTCATTTGCAGCGACCAATAAATCACTTAAATGATGTTGCTTGAAATTCGCAACCCCAATCGATTTAATCAATTTTTCATCATGTAGCCGTTCCATTGCCCGCCAAGAATCACGGTATTTCCCCGCAACTGGCCAGTGAATCAAATATAAATCCAAATAATCCAGTTTTAAATTGCGAAGCGTCCGCTCAAACGCAAATAATGTCTCATCATAGCCAAGATCGCCGTTCCACACTTTCGAGCTAATAAATAATTCTTCGCGCGAAACCGCACTATCCGCAACAGCTTGCCCAACAATTGCCTCATTATTATAAACTGCCGCCGTATCAAACAACCGATAACCAACTTCAATGGCCTTCTCCACAGCACCAGCGATAAATTCCTGTTCTTTTACTTGAAACACACCAAGTCCAATATAAGGAATTGTCTCATTCCCCGGTAGTATCATTCTGTCTTGTAAAGTTTTTGTCAAAACGAAACCCTCCTCACGAAAACTGTTTTGTGAACTTTTTCTCTTAAATGAATTATACACTATTTTCGCAAATTTATATTTTAAAACCAGTATACCGAAATGCGCCTTACTCTCCTAATAAAAAGCCACAAAAAATCTACTTTTTTTATTCATTTAGTGAAATACCTAAAAATAGCCATTGGAAACGCTATCAGAGACTTTATTTAGAGAGCCTTCAAAAAAAAGTTTCCTATTTATTCCCATCCTATGTTAGTATTAATTTGTGGTAAAGATCTATCAAGTTTTTTATTAATTTTTGTTAACTTATCGTTAAGAAAAAAGCTCCCTTTTTAAAGTAAAAGCGAGCTGATTATTAATGACCAAAAATGATCGGGGGAATTAAGAAAATGGCTTTTAAAAATAAAAAAGACCGTTTTGCTTCGCTGCTGCATGACATTGCAGTAAATTTACATGAAGGTGCAAATTTCTTTGCAACTTACAACATCAATTCGGTAGAGGATCTACATACTTTCTCGAACAAAATCAAAGAATATGAAACAGCTGGGGACTCCATGGTTCACAAAATGATTATGGAATTAAACGACGCTTTCATTACACCAATCGAGCGTGAGGATATGTTAGAACTAACTAACCGCCTAGACGACGTGATGGATGCACTTGATGAAACAGCTTTCTCACTAGAAATCTGTCAAATCACTCATTATGATGAATACATGACTAAATTTATCCAAGCTATTCAAGCAAGCACTGTTGAAATTGAAAAAGCAGTTGATCTTGTTTTTGATAAAAAACTTAAAGACGTTCGTAAACTTGCAATTCAAATTAAAGATTATGAATCTCAATGTGATGATGTTTACCGCGAATCACTAATCCAACTTTTCCAAAACGAAAAAGATCCAATTAAACTTATTCGTCTAAGAGAAGTTTATGAAAAATTAGAAGACATTGCTGATAGTTGTCAAAGCGTTGCCAATACGCTTGAATCAATTGTCATGAAAAATGCGTAAGGGGACTAGATAGATGGAAGGAATGTTTCTCATCACCCTCGTCATCGTACTTGCCGCGCTAGCTTTTGACCTAATTAACGGGTTTCATGATACAGCTAACGCCATTGCGACTAGTGTCTCTACAAAAGCTTTAAAACCACGACATGCGATTATTCTCGCTGCTGTAATGAACTTTGTGGGTGCTATTTCATTCACAGGGGTTGCTAAAACTATTACTAAAGACATTGTTAACCCATTCGCCTTAGATCACGGGGAACTTGTTATTTTAGCAGCATTACTTTCAGCTATTGCATGGAATTTAATCACTTGGTATTTTGGAATTCCTAGTAGTTCCTCTCATGCCTTGATTGGTTCCATCGCCGGTGCAGCAATTGCATCAGCTGGATTTGCAGCAATCGAATACAGCGGGTTTACTAAAATCATCATTGGTTTATTAGTATCTCCTGTACTTGCTTTCGTAGTCGGTTACACGATATATTCACTCTTCAAGGTTTTCTTGAAGAACTTAAACTTAGCCACGACCAATCGGCGTTTCCGGATGATTCAAGTCGGAACAGCCGCGCTACAATCTTACACACACGGAACAAATGATGCACAAAAATCAATGGGGATTATCACAATGGCATTAATTGCTAGTGGTTTCCAAACAACCGATGATGTGCAATTATGGGTTCAAGTATCCTGTGCGATTGCTATGGCGATTGGTACGAGTATTGGTGGTTGGAAAATCATCAAAACTGTCGGCGGTAAAATCATGAAAATCAAACCAGTTAATGGTGTAGCGGCTGATTTAAGTTCCGTTATCATTATTTTCGGTGCCACTTTCATTCACTTACCAGTTAGTACAACACACGTAATCAGCTCTTCTATCCTTGGTGTTGGAACAGCTCACCGTGTGAAAGGTGTCAAATGGGATACTGCACAACGCATGATTATCACATGGGTTATCACACTTCCTATTTCTGCAACCATTGCAGCACTTATCTTCTATGTACTAAGACTCTTTCTTTAATAACTTTTAGAGCCTTGCTTATGCGAGGCTCTTTTTATACACATTTTTGAATAAAATGAATAAAAATTAGTATAAAACAAGATTATTTTAAAAACATATTGCATATTTACTCATTTTGATGTATTATAATAAACATCGATAATAACGATTCATTTATTATAAATTACTCAAATACCAAAGGGAGTTGTACTTATGCAGAAGCATTTATTACAAAAGTTCGCAGCAATTTTACTTGTTTTTATATTTGTATTTTCTGGCTTCACTACTGTGTTCGCCGCTGATACTAAGGATGAAACCTTAACTAAAATTCAAGAAAAAGGTGTATTAACAGTCGGACTTTCCGCTGACTATCCACCGTATGAATTTCATCAAACAATCGACGGTAAGGATAAAGTCGTTGGTTTTGATGTAAGCATTGCCGAAAAAATTGCCAAGGATTTAGATGTTAAATTAGATATTAAAGAAATGAACTTCGATAGCTTGCTCGGCTCACTAAAAACTGGCAAGATTGATATGATTATTTCTGGGATGTCACCAACACCAGAACGCCAAAAAGAAGTAGATTTTTCTGATCCATACATGTTCGTCCAACAACGTGTTGTAGTTAGAAAAACGGACAAAGATAAATTTACAAGCGTGAATGACTTTAGCGGTGTTAAAGTTGGCGCCCAAAAACAAACTACCCAAGAAGAATTAGCACAAAATGAACTTGTTGGTTCAGATGTTGTGTCCCTTCAAAAAGTACCCGACCTCATTCTTAACCTAAAAAGCAACAAAGTCGATGCCGTTGTGCTAGAAGGCCCTGTTGCCGAAGCTTATATTAGCCAAGATAAAACACTAGCAATGGCCGATATTAAATTCGTGAACGGTAGCAAAGAAACCGCCATCGCGATGCCAAAAGGTTCCACTGATTTGCAAGCAAAAGTTAACGCATCAATTAAAGATATACAAGATACAGGCTTACTGAAAAAATATCAAAAAGAAGCCAATAAACTAATGTTCCAAGATGGTAGCTTCTATGAAAAATATGGTAACTACTTTATCACCGGTACATTAATCACGATTGCTCTAGCCGCTATCGGCGTATTATGTGGTGCGGTTCTTGGTTCATTACTAGCCTTAATGAAACTAGCGAAAACAAGATGGTTACGCTGGCCAGCAGCATGTTATATTGAATTTGTCCGTGGCACACCGCTACTTATTCAAATTTTCATCGTCTTTTTCGGAACGCAAATCATCGGAATGGACGTATCCGCCTTCGTTTCCGGCTGTATCGCCCTATCCTTAAACAGCGCCGCTTATGTTGCTGAAATTATCCGTGCAGGTATTTCCGCTGTCAATAAAGGCCAAATGGAAGCAGCTCGTTCTCTTGGTATGACGCAAAGTGCAAGCATGCGTTACATCATTTTACCGCAAGCTGTGAAAAACATTCTTCCCGCACTTGGGAATGAATTCGTTACTGTTATTAAAGAATCTTCCATCGTATCCGTGATCGGTGTAACAGAGCTAATGTTTATGACTGGCGTAGTCCAAGGCGCAAGCTTCAAGCCATTTATCCCGCTAATCATTACATCATTAATTTACTTTGTACTAACATTTAGCCTATCAAGACTACTAGGTGTTGCTGAAAGGAGAATGAGAACAAGTGATTGATATTAAAAACCTACACAAACATTTCGGTAAATTAGAAGTCTTAAAAGGTATTGACCTTGAAATCGCATCCGGAGAAGTGGTCGTAGTTATCGGCCCTTCCGGAAGCGGAAAAAGTACTTTCTTACGTTGCCTAAACTTATTAGAACAACCAACATCTGGCACGATTCTGTTCGAAAACAAAGATCTGATGGACAAACAAACCAACGTCAATGAACTTCGTCAAAAAATGGGGATGGTTTTCCAAAACTTCAACTTATTCCCACATAAAAACGTGCTCGAAAACCTAATGTTAGCCCCAATGAAAGTAAAAAATGAAAACAGTGCAGCTGCCAAAAAGCATGCCCTATCTTTACTTGAAAAAGTAGGCTTAGCTAATAAAGCAACCAGCTACCCTTCACAACTTTCTGGCGGACAACAACAACGTGTCGCTATCGCTCGGGCGCTCGCAATGAATCCAGACGTGATGCTATTCGATGAACCGACTTCCGCACTCGATCCAGAAATGGTTGGAGAAGTGTTAAGCGTTATGAAGTCACTTGCTAAAGAAGGTATGACCATGGTCGTCGTAACCCACGAAATGGGCTTTGCACGTGAAGTTGCCGACCGCGTTGTCTTCATGGACGAAGGCGTAATTCAAGAACAAGGCACTCCAGAAGAAGTGTTCGGAAACCCACAAAACGATCGTACAAAAGACTTTTTAGGAAAAGTTTTAGCATAAACAAAGATTGCGTCTCGCCTACTGTTGGTGAGGCGTTTATCTGCACTTATAGAAAAAAGGAGCTAATTAAACATGATGAATAACTCAAAAATCGCAAAAAAACATCAACAAATGCCCGTTAACATTCTTGCTGATATTGGAACACTCGCAAAAACAATGCCTGATATTCTTGATTTATCTATCGGTGATCCCGATTTAATTACAGATCAATCAATTATTAATGCTGCTTTTGAAGATGTGAAAGCTGGCCATACAAAATATACGGAATCTGGTGGAGATATGGAGCTGATTGACGCCATTCGAGGTTATTTCAGCCGCAACTACGACCTTTCCTTTGAGCGCAACCAAATTCGTGCCACAGTTGGCGCACTGCATGGCATGTATTTAACTTTACAGACCATTCTTGATGACGGCGATGAAGTCATTATTCACGAGCCTTACTTCTCCCCTTACAAAGATCAAGTATTAAACTCTGGTGGTACGCCCATTATCATTCCAACTTATGAGAAGGACGACTTTGCGATTAATGTCGATATTTTAGAAGCTGCCATCACTAATAAAACGAAAGCTCTAATTTTAAATTCACCTAACAACCCAACTGGCGCTGTTTTTTCACCAGAAACATTTGAAAAAATCGCTAATTTAGCTAAAAAATACGATTTCTTTATTTTATCTGATGAAGTCTATGATGGTTTTAGTTTTTATGAAGACTTTGTACCAATGGCCAAATTCGCGCCAGACCATACGATTACGTTTGGTAGTATGTCGAAAAATTTCGCGATGACCGGTTGGCGCCTAGGATATATGATTGCTCCTGCCTATCTAAATGAAGCAGCGAAGATTATTAACGAAGGAATTACTTATTCAGCTCCCACACCGTCCCAACGAGCTGCTATATACGCGCTAAATCATTCCGAGACACTCATTCCTTTAGTCGCAGAAACCTTCCAAAAACGCCTAGAATACATCGCAAAACGGGTAAAAGAAATTCCATACCTATCTTTACATCCACTTAAAGGCTCGATTTACGCTTTTATCAATATTTCTAAAACTGGTATGGATTCCGTTTCCTTCACAGAATATGTTTTAAAGGAAACACAAGTCCTTGTTATTCCTGGGCTAGCTTTCGGTGAGTCTGGTGATAATTATGTTCGCCTGGCCGCTACGCAAGACATTAGCGTGCTAGAAGAAGCATTTAACCGCCTAGCCAAATTAACCTTCTAATCAAAAGAGCAAACTCGCTGATTTCGCAAGTTTGCTCTTTTTTATTTTAATTTGATTTCTGCAAAAGAAGAAACAACCATCGATTCTTTTGGAAAAGTAATATTTTTTGTTGCTTCATTTGGCACGATGTACACTTTCAATCCCGCTTGCATCGCAGACAGCGCACCATTTTTCGAATCTTCTATCGCAATCGCTTCTTCTGGTTTCACACCAAGAGCTGCCACTGCTTGCAAATAAAGTGCCGGATGTGGCTTGATTTCATCCACATGATCCGCGGTTTGAATCGTCTCAAAATCCGCTAAAATCCCAAGTCGTTCCAGCGTAGGCTTAATCCAAGCATAACCCGAACTTGTAGCAAGGCCAATTTTATAATCATTCGCTTTTACTTGTTCAAAAAATTCTTTGAAACCATCACGAAAGCCAAGTGATTGTTGGCCAAGATGACAAGCATCCGCCACGGTAGTTAAAAAAGCCTCTTTATCAAAAGCCCCGTTCGTTGCTTCCATCATATAGGTAATAATCGGTTCTTCACTTGTACCGATAATTTGCTGATAAATTTCATCTGGTAAATCAATATCGTACGTGTCTTTCAAGTATTTCATTGTCTCCGTATACCATAAATTCTCCGTATCAAGCATGGTGCCATCAAAATCAAAAACAACCGCCTTCACATGCATCCTCCTAGTATAAGTGATGCTTTCATTGTAACATAGATAAACTATTTTATAAATCTTCGAAAAAGGGTTGCTTTTTTAGTAAAAAACGAATAATATTGAAGTTGTGGTTTTTAATGTTCGTCATTTACCATTAAGCAAGATTTTAAAAAAGGAGTGAAACACACGCATGTTTCAATTAAAAGCAAACGGTACAGATGTTAAAACGGAAGTCATCTCTGGTTTTACTACATTCCTAACGATGGTATATATCGTAGTAGTTAACCCAGCTATTCTCTCCGCAGCAGGTGTTCCATTCAATACTGTCTTCATGGCAACAATCATTTCAGCAGTAATCGGTACATTATGGATGGCGATTTTCGCTAACTATCCAATCGCGATTGCGCCAGGACTTGGTATGAACGCTTACTTCGTCACAGTAGTTACAACACAAAAACTAGATTATTCGGTCGCATTCGCTGCGGTCTTTGTAGCAGGTATTATTTTCTTATTACTATCTTTAACACCGCTTCGTGAAAAAATCATTGAAGCCATTCCACACAACTTGAAAGCCGGGATTACAGCTGGTATTGGTTTATTTATCGCTTTCCTCGGTTTCCGCATGACAGGTATTATCGTTTCTAATGACTCTAACTTAGTAGGTTTAGGTGATTTACATTCTAAAGAAGCCATTTTAGCTATTGTTGGTCTTTTAATCACTTTAATTCTTCTAGCTTTGAACGTTAAAGGTGCTTTATTCATCGGGATGATTGCAACTGGTATTATCGCATTTATCACTGGTGAACTTAAATTTACAGACGGTATTGTTAAACTTCCACCAATGCCAGAATTCGTTTTCACTAATCCACTTAACGCTTTTGGTGATGTGATGAGTTACGGGCTTTACGCCGTCGTCTTGTCTTTCCTGCTCATAACGATTTTTGATACAACTGGAACAATGATCGGTGTTGCTAAAAAAGCCGGCCTAATGAAAGGCGAATCACTACCAAATGCCAAACAAGCATTGATGGCTGATGCTGTTGCGACAAGTGTTGGTTCGATGTTCGGTACAACACCAACAAGCGCTTATATCGAATCATCCGCGGGGGTTGCAACAGGTGGCCGTACTGGTCTGACAACACTTACAGTAGCAATATTATTCATGGTTTCCGCGTTCTTCGCTCCACTTGTTGGCGCTGTGTCCGGAATTTCCGCTATCACCGCACCAGCTCTTATCATTGTTGGTAGCATGATGATTGGCGCTGTTAAAGAAATCGACTGGGATACACTCGATGAAGCTTTCCCTGCATTCTTAGTTATTTTAGCTATGCCACTCACTTCAAGCATCGCTATTGGCCTAGCATTCGGGTTCATTTCGTACCCAGTACTAAAAGTATTCACTGGCAAATGGCGCGAACTTAACTGGTTCTTAATCGTCATCGCCGCATTATTCTTCATTCTCGTTGCATTTTTACCACATTAATGAATAGACAAAGCGTCTACCAAACAATGGTAGGCGCTTTTTTATTGGACAAAAACCCCGTCTTTTGCTATAAAGAAGAGAGAAACTAATTAGAAATGAGTTGAACTTGTCGTGTTTTTAAAATCACTGCTCGCCGGTGTCGCACTTGCTGTTGCTGTTTTTCTAGCAAGCTTTTTGATACCTGATTACACCGTATCCACTTTATATTCCATCGTTACTACCATCATTGTCGTTGTTTCGATTGTACTATCTGCATTCGTTTCCTTTGGTGGACGCAGTGGAAATCCTAGTCGAAAAAGCCAATTACGCTGGAGTATCCTGCTTTTAGTTGCAGCAATTCCTAGTTTCATCGGCTTTATCGTTACTTTTTACTTTTAAACTAAAAAGAAGCATCCCCAATTTGAGGAATGCTTCTTTTTTTAATCTTCTAAAACGGAAATGAACGCTGGTAAATATTCTGGTAGGTCTGGTGGGCGACGACTTGAGATAATGTGTCCGTCTGTTACAACCGGCTCATTATGCCAAATAGCTCCCGCATTCGTCATATCATCTTTAATTCCTGGCGTACTCGTCACATTCACGCCTTCTAAAATCCCGGCAGAAACAAGCACCCATCCAGCATGGCAAATTTGGCCGATTGGCTTTTTCGCTTTATCGAAAGCACGAACCAAATTCAGTACGCTATCAAAACGGCGTAGCTTATCTGGGGACCAGCCACCTGGAACTAAAATTCCATCATAATCTTCCGCGCGAACAGAATCAAAATCATAGTCAGAAGTAACAGGGACTCCGTACTTACCGTGATAAACTTTTTTCGCTTCCTCTGCCACTAAATGCACCGAAGCACCAGCCTCGCGCAATCTAAGCACTGGATACCAAAGCTCTAAATCCTCAAAGTCTTCACTGACAAGCGCAATAACTTTTTTACCTTTTAAAGTCATATAAATCTCCTCCTATCCTCTTCTACAGTATAACAATAACTAGTTTGTTATTAAATTATTCCGCCTATAAAAGAAGACAAAAAAAGACGCTCGAAATAAACATTTCCAGCGTTGCCATCATGTTCGGGCGCCTATGCATAACGGGATGAGGCATAGACATGAACTACACGGCCAATGAGATGAATGAAAACAAATAATGATTTTGGTGTCTAAACAGATGTCTGACTAGTTGCCATTCTATTGGAAGATGGATACACCAAAAGTCATTATAACCATGATAGGGTCTTATCCCCATGAAAATCACATTAGTAAAAATGAAACTTTCATCGAGGTAAAACTCTATCCTATAACTTATTTTACTATTGTTCTTGAAAAAAGCAAGTAAATAAATATAGATTTTTTGTGACGAAGCTAAAAAAGGTAAGAAAAACCTTACTATTATCTCCTGTTTCTGTATAGAAATGGTAATATTAGGAGTAAAAAAGAAACCATTACAGGTCCCTTTTAACTAAAAATTTCTACAATCATCCAAGAAATAATCGCGACTAATGGAATTAAGACCCATACATTATGGCCAAGTAAACTAGAACGAGTAGCTGGTTTATCTTCAAGCAGTTGAATTCTAGCACGTAAATCATGCACTTCAAGCTCTAGGTCCTGCACTTTATCTTCTAGTTCATATAAACGTTCTTCCATTTTAATCCCTCCACACCTTTTCTATTGTCTATTATACGTCACAATAGATGAAATACATCCTTCCATAGGCTGATTTATTGCTAATTTATTGTCATATCGTTCAGGCATTTGCTACAATAAAAGAAAACAATCAACTGTTGGGGTGGAAAAATGGAAATTCAAGTAGAAGAAGCTGTTGTAAAACTCATTTTGCATGGCGGAAACACACGGAAAGAAGCGTATAAAGCGATTGATTTTGCGGAAAAGTATCAGTTCGACGAGGCCGATAAACATTTACAGATTGCTCAAGATCAGTTCCAAGAGGGTCATATTTGGCAAACAAAACTAGTATCCATTCGCGACTCAGAAACAGTAGCTCACCCGTCCTTTTTACTCATACACGGGCAAGACCACTTAATGACCGCACAAGCCGAATTACAGCTCGCTAAAAGGATCGTTGAACAATATAAACACCAACAACGCCTAGAAGAACGACTAACTAAACTCGAAAATCAAGCGTGAGATGTAGCTGGAAATAAGAAATACGGTTCGCTTGTAAGAACATTCGGGCGCACAAACAACATATCCTCCGTTTCAATGATATGAGCCGCGTCAATGTAACTACTCTTTTCTGGTGTGAAAAGAAGATGCATCGTTTCGATTTTTTTGGTAACCAGATAACTTAGAACTTCCACCACATCTAGTTTTTTCGTACTAAGGATATCTAATACATATAAATCCGTATCTTCCTGTTCCATAAGAACAATGGCGTCTATTTCTTCAATATAATACAGCTCATTTTTTAACGCAATCAACACATAAAACATCAGCAAGTCTTCACTATCTTTGACATCTAAAATGTTAGAAAGTGGCGCTCTTTCAGATACAATACGACTTATTAGCTGGAAATCGGTTTTATTATCGGGATTCAGCTTTTTTAAATGCGCAGATTTCCGCTTCAAACTGCTCGCATCCACGGTAAAACTGCTCTCCTCTACACGCTCAAAGCCAAATTTCGGATAAAAATCTAACACGGAATCATTCGCAAACAAATAAAGGAAATCATATTGCGTTTCATACTTGGCTATCACGTGATCTAACAATTTTTTCGCAAGTCCCTGGCCGCGGTAATCCGGATGCGTCATTACCGTCCCAATTTGTAGCGCACTATAATCCTCGCCCTGATAGATTAAGCTCATTTTATTGATGGAAACATTCGCAATAACTTCATTATTATCGATATAAGAATAACAAACGTACTTATCATTCCAAAAGCCTTTATGAAACCATTCTTCAAAATTAATATCAAATGTACTTTCAGCCAGTTTATTAAAACTATCACGATATAGTTTATTTTCTTTGTAGTCACTTATCATTTCATAATTCATCGTTCTAATCCTCTATTCATTCCTATAAAAATAACAGGTACAACGCGAAATACGTTCTACCTGCTCATTTTTATTTAATTTAACGTATTCCAAGCGCTATTTTTGCATAGCGTGACATACGGTCCTTAGTCCAAGGTGGATTCCAAACAAGGTTCACATTTGTATCCTTGACTTCCGGAATATCACTTAATGCCATTTGTACTTGCTCTGTTAAAATACCAGCAAGCGGACATCCCATCGTTGTAAGCGTCATTGACACAGTACAAAGCCCGTCATCATCTAATTCAACATCGTATACAAGACCAATGTTCACAATATCAATTCCAAGTTCTGGATCGATAACTTGCTCTAATGCGCCCATTAAGTTTTCTTTCAGTTGCTCATCCATGAAGCATATGCCTCCTTTTTGCAATTTTGTACATTTATTGTATCATATATGAGAATGATTTTCATTATAAGAATTTCTCGAAAAAACTAACCCCTTGCAGCATTCCTTCAACAGAAACTTTATGTTTTGCATTATCATCAATAATGAATTCCACATTATCCGCCAAGCTTTCTTCTACAAGTGTTTGATACAACTTTTCGCTATAAGCAAACGGCACAACATCGTCTTTCTTCCCATGCCAAAGTAACAATGGTCGATTATTTATTTTGGTAATATTTTGCGTTAAGTCATATTTTTGCAAGGCCAAAATCCGTTCATCGACATCATATGGAAACGTTAATCCTTGCGCCAAAGCGTACTTAGATAATTCTTTCGCAAAATCAACATAGTAGGCGCTCCCCATTAAGCTAACCGCCACTTTAATATCTTCATGTTGCCCAAGAAGCCCAAGTGATGTAATAGCCCCCATCGAAACTCCACCAACCCCAATACGGCTAGCATCTGTTTTTCCAGCTTTAATTAGTTCGCCTGTAATTAACGGAAATTCCGTAATGTTTGTCTCTATCACATCCCAAAAGAACGTAGCTTGATCTTCCGGGTTAGCCCCTTGCAGACGTTCCCCGTGTAACTTCGCATCTGGTAAAACTACGCGAAAACCACGCTGCGCAAGCAAATATCCATAATGCAAATACAATTCTTTTTGAGAAGTAAAACCATGATAAAAAATGATTGTTGGTAACATTTTATCAGCATTCTCACTGTTACTAATATGTAAAACTGGTATTCCCGCAATTTGTTCATTTTCCACTTGAATCATTGTGAAGCCTCATTTCTATAGGGTTTATTAAGCTATTGTAAAGGTCAGAATCATTTACAAATTTGTGCTAAACGTCTATCATTAATGTGTGCCCTTATTTTAGCATGAAGGGGCAGCTTTGAACCAACCATATGAATTAAAGGAGCAAATTATGTCTAAAAAATTAATCGTACTAGACCTTGATGGCACAACACTTCGAGATGATTTAACTATCTCCTCGCATACAAAAAACACTTTAGAGAAAGCTCGTATGGCCGGTCATGAAGTAATGATTGCGACAGGACGTCCATATCGAATTAGTGGCTCTTACTATCACGAACTCGAATTAACCACACCAATTGTGAATTTCAACGGCGCTGTCTATCACCACCCGAGACTTACTACATTTGCAGAAGGCTATCATCATGCCATTGATTTACAAGTAGTTCACGAATTACTCGATTTCTCAAACGGCTTTTCATTAGATAATATTGCAGCAGAAGTGCAAGATAATGTCTTTTTAAAAGAGCGAAACAATAGCGTTCCCGAAACATTCCATTTAGGTACAGAGAATATTGTGTTCGGAAACATCCGCGACGCTATTCAATCCGATGCTACCTCTTTATTATTTTTCGGCAAAATGGACCAACTAGATTTAATCAGCAAGCACTTGGATGAATCTCTGTCTGGCGTCATTTCCCATCACACATGGGGCGCATCCGCTTGGCCAGCCGTGGAAATTATTAAATTTGGTATCCACAAAGCAATTGGCGTACAAGCTGCAGCCAAAACACTCGGATTTGATCGTAAAGATATCATTGCATTTGGTGATGAAACAAACGATTTACAAATGCTTGATTATGCTGGTGTTGGGGTTGCCATGGGTAATGCCGCTGAATCTGTTAAAAACGTAGCAAATGTAGTAACCGCCTCCAACCAAGATGATGGCATCGCGCTATATTTAGAAGAAAACTTAAACTTATAATAAAAAGCTGCAAGTAAGGTCTTACAAAAGTTAGGAATTCTAATTTTTGATTCAAGAGCCATTACCTTGCAGCTTTTTTACATCATTTTATTTTTATACATTGCCATTGCTAATTTTTGGTCAGCTTCTGAACGGAAATCACCGAACACGCTAGAAGTTTCCATAACGTTAATAAAGGCTTTAGGATCAAATTCCCCAACAATGTGCGTAATATCATATAATTCGTATCGCGTAATTACCATGATAAGCATTGCTACATCTTCTTTGGAATAGCCACCCATCGCATCTACCACAGTAATTCCACGCACCATATTTTCATGGATTGCTTTAATCACTGTTTCGGAATGTTGCGTCATAATCATGACCGTTAATTTCTGGTGTCGCGTATGAATAATATCAATCACTCGACTTTGAACATACAGAGAAATAAGTGTGTACAGCGCAAATGTCCAATCATACGCAAAGCCTGCCACAATAATAATAACTCCATTTAAAAGCAAAAAATACTTTCCAAAAGAACGCCCGGTTTTAATTGTAATATACATTGCTACGATATCGAGCCCGCCAGTAGAAATACCGAATTTCAAAGCCAAACCAATACCAACAGAAGCAATTAATGCCCCAAAAATCGCATTAAGTAAAATATCATTCGATACTTGCACTTCCGGAATAACAATCAAGAAAAAAGACATAAAAGCAACTGTTAAAAAGCTGAAAACAGTAAATGATTTCCCTACTTTTAACCATCCTAAAATTGCCACTGGAATATTTAACAGCAGAACAAGTAGCCCTGTTGAAATAGAAATATTCATTGAATCACGTAACATGTCTGAACCTAGTTGTGCAACCCCATTTAATCCAGCCGCATAAACTTGTGCTGGTATTAAAAAGAAGTTCATGCCTATCGCGTTTAAAAGTGCCGCTATAATCGCAATGGCGGTTTTTTTAGCATATTCTCTATATACTATTTTTGAACTCATTTTCTTCTCTCCTTTTTTGGCCCTAACATAACATACCAACTTTCCAGAGAAAAGAGAAGCCTTTTTCATTATTTTTTTGATTTTTAATTAAATAATGGATATCCTCCTGATAAATAGAAGCCCAACGATACAGTAATCACTACAACAATAACAAAAATCATTAAAAACATCCCTGTTGGTTTTTGTTGTTTTCTATAGCTGAGCAACATCTCCACAACACCAATCACAATAATTCCCATTAGAATTTTAAATATCGCTAAAATCCAACTTTGTTCCACGCTGTACTTTACCATCATAATCCCGCTCAGTATTACGAGAATATAAAAAACTCGATTAATCATTTGTAACATCGTAAAACTTTTCGCTGATTTTGAATAAATGAGTAAAGCTGTAACAGTTAGCACAACAATCGCTACCCAAGAAATCAAATGAACATAACCCCACATACTATTTCCTTCTTTCCCTATTAAGATTTTCTTACTTGATTTGTTAATGTTCCAATTTTATCGATCGTAATTTCTACGGTATCTCCATCCTGTAGAAACGTCGGAGGAGTCATCCCTTTTCCCACGCCACTCGGAGTTCCCGTTGCTATTATATCACCAGGAAATAACGTATGTCCTTTAGATAGATCTGAAATGATCCTAGCCAAGTTAAATATAAATTTATCTGTCGAGTCAGATTGCCTCACTTCACCATTAACCTTAGTTTCAATATGAAAAATAACTTCTTTACTTGCATCGTTTTCCAGCACATATGGACCAATCGGACAACTTGCATCAAGACTTTTCCCAAGAAAAAATTGTTTATGCTTTTTCTGAAGATCACGAGCTGTAACATCATTCAAAATAGTAAATCCAAAAACAGCAGATAATGCTTCTTTTTCAGATATATCTCGCACTTCTTCTCCGATAATCACTGCAAGTTCGCCTTCATAATCTAATTGCGCGGTTAAATTTTGATGGAGCTCAATTTTTCCATTGTGTGGCAATAAACTGTTAGCGCTCTTTGTAAATACAAGAATATGCTCTGGAACGTCTTCTTTGCTTCCCATTTCTAATACATGATTATAATAGTTTTTCCCTATTGCGATAATATTATTTGGCGGCATAAAAGGAATTTGAATTTCCACATCCGATAAAGCAATTTCCCCGCTGATTCCTTTTAATTCAGGAATAGCTGGTTTTTCTTTAATAAAGTCTAAAAGGGTAGCTGGCGGATTCGAAAAAATCGTTTTTGCAGAGATAATTTTATTTTCAGTTGTTAAAATACCATAATCCAACTGCCCTTGATGCCGATAACTCAACCACTTCATTTAAAAACCATCCTTTGTATTTATTTGACATATATGTTGTCCATCGAAGAAATAGAGATATGCTTTAGTAACTTGCTTCCCAGTAATAGCTTGGATTGCTTCTGCGTAAAGTTTGATTTGTATTTGATAGCGCTCTTTCATTACTTTTTCAGCAGCTTCCCAATCAGCATATCTTCCTTCTATTTTATCTGTTTTATAGTCAATTAAAGTAATTGTTTCTTCCTCTTCAATCATGCCATCAACAACACCTTGAATGAGCACACGTTCGTCTACATCCGTTTGCTTGTATAACTTAGATACAGGCAATAAATAACTGAATGGAACTTCACGCTTGACTAAGGCTTTTTTCTGTAACATAGTTTTTCCTAATGCTGATTCAAAGAAACCCAGTATTTGCTGTATATTGATTGCTTTAAGTTGCGCTTCTGTTAAGATATCTTTTTCCTGCATCGTTTGTAAAAGTAATACTATATCATCTTTTGTAGGTTTATCTTCTAACGAAACTGCTTGCATCAGAGTATGCATTGCCGTACCAATTTCTGTTGCAGATAATTTATTTTGTTGTAAGAATTTTGGTCTATCTAATGATACTTTTTGAAATTCTTTTAGCAAAGTAGTATCACTCCAGCTATCTTGCAGTGAGAATTGCCGTTTAAGCTCTGTTACAGACTGCTTAGCGCGAATTTCGGTGGCCGCCTCATTTTGGTACTCGTAGTTCATATATTGCTGAATTTCGTCCTTATATGGACTTTGGACGGGTACTGGCTGATGTTCTTTTATATTTTCCAGCCAATTGTCTGATTCAGTTCTTTCTAGCTCATTAGTTAAAAACATTTCTTTAGTTTTTATTTCAATTTGGAGCTTCATATCGGTCGGAAGCGTTTGAATCATTTCTTCACACAGCAAGTCTTTAAAGCTTGAATGTCTAATGGTTGCGTTTCCTATCCAATCCAAATAACATTTCGCCTTCGCTCTAGTTGCTGCTGGCAGAATGGTTTCTTTTCCTTTTGCTACTTGCAACCAATTTTTACTTGTTTTTTCAAAATCTGGTACAGTTGCTGTCAAAATCAACTTTTCTTCGGCACGAGTAAGCGCAACGTATAAAACACGCATTTCTTCCGCAATCATTTCACGAGATTTTTTTTGCTTGATTGCTTGTTGCATAATTGTTGGGTAAACAATCATTTTCTGGATATCTCGATAATTAGATGCAAAGCCGTAATCTTTGTCTAAAAGCGTTTTGCTATAAATATCACGCATATTAAACTTTCTACTTAATCCAGAAACAATAACTACTGGAAACTCTAGACCTTTACTGGCATGGATAGTCATCATCCGAACAACATCTTCTTTTTCTCCAAGTGTTTTTGCTGTGCCTAGGTCGTCGCCACGAACTTCCAATCGCTCAACAAAACGGACAAAACGGAACAAGCCTCGGAAGGAAGTTTTTTCGTATTGGTTAGCTCGGTCGTATAACGCTCGTAAATTCGCTTGCCGTTGTTTACCACCAGGCAATCCACCAACAAATTCATAAAAATTCGTTTCTTGATAAATTTGCCAAATTAATGATGTTAAATTTTCTCGGATTGATAATTCGCGCCAAGTATTTAGTTGTTGAATAAAATCACTTATTTTGTCAGCCGTTTCTGAAACAGTTATATCCTTGTATGCCAACAACGCATCAAAGAAATAACCATTTTTCTTCGCCATGCGGACTTGCCCTAATTCTTCTTCGTTTAGACCAATTATCGGTGAACGTAAAACAGCAGCTAACGGAATATCTTGATATGGATTGTCGATTACTTTCATCAGCGCAATCATCGTAGCTACTTCTGTTGTTTCAAAATAACCAGAATTATTATTAGCATAAAAGGGGATGTCTTGCACCTTCATCGCTTCTTCCATATCTGGAGCACTTGTCATTGCCCGCGCTAAAATAACTATATCTCGGTATTGGATAGGTCTATTTTGCTTCATTTTTTTATCATAGATAGGAAACTTATTGTCTACCATTTCTCTGATTTTCATTGCAATTGCCCGAGATTCTACTTGATTTTTCTGTAATTCTTGCGGTGATAATTCATCTTCCGTTTCTTTCTCTTCTGATTTCATATCGATCAATAAAAGTTCTGTCGCCATATCATTGGTTTCAGGAAAACTTGCACCTAAAGTTAACTCTGCAGCCGTATCATAATCAATTTCCGCAATATGTCTATCCATCAATTGATGAAAGATAAAATTGGTGGCGTCTAATACTTCTTTTCTACTTCTGAAGTTTTGCGATAAATCAATACGTATCCCGCTACCCATTCCATCTTGCTGATAAGCTTGATATTTTGTCATGAATAACGTTGGTTCCGCTAAACGGAATCGATAGATAGATTGCTTTACATCGCCAACCATGAATAAGTTTCCTTTTTTTTCACTGGGGTTAGTTACAAGTCCCAGAATAGTTTCTTGCACCATATTAGTATCTTGATATTCATCAATTAATACTTCTTTAAATTGCTTCTGATAATTTTGAGCCACTTCAGATGCATCGTTATCTTTTAATAGGATTTTTAAAGCTAAGTGCTCTAAGTCATTAAAATCTAATACGCCACGTTGTTGTTTCTCTTCAAAGAAATTTTTGGCGAATTTTTTTACTAATTCACTTAGCGTTTGAATGTCTGGTTTCATTTTTTCTAAGTCAGCCAAGTAATTTTTTTCTTCTCTTGAAAACCAGTCTGTCGCGATGTTTTTCATTTCTTTTTTTGCAGCATCTCGAAATTTTTTCGTTTCTTCAACATATACTTCATCATAATCACTTTTATTTTTAAGCGTTGGAATCCGTTTGAAATCAATGCGTTCAATAACTGATTTCAACTGCTCCCAGCTGTCCCAATTCAATTTTGATAATGCATCAATTTGAGCTAAATCATTTTCTAATGTAGCTAAATAAGGCGCAGGGCCATTATTTTCATTTGCATAATCTATCGCATTCAATAAATAATTTTTAGCTTGATTAACTCTTAATTCAATATCTTCTTTAATAATTGGGAAATATGGTAATTCTGTAATTGAGCTAATTTCTTCCGTACTATAAAAATCCACCATTGCTTCTAACCATGCACTCGGGTCCGGATTCGCTCTTGAGAAATCATATAACTTAGAAATTAGTATGTGCAATTCCGCGTCTGATCGGTCTCCTGTAAAAGATTCCACCAAATGGAAAAATGCTTCATTATTTTCAATACTATATTCTTGTTCCAGTAATCCTTCCAAAACCTCATCTCGAATCATGCTACTTTCGATTGGTTCAATCAAGCGAAAACTTGGATCTATATCTGCTTCAAAGTAATATTTCCTAATAATTTCTAAACAAAAAGAATGAAGGGTTGAAATAGAAGCATAGTTAAGTAAAGCCACTTGTCTTTTCAAATGGGCAGAATCTGGATTTTGCGTTAAAGCTTCTTCCAAACCTTTTCCTATTCTAAACTTCATTTCTGCAGCCGATGCGTTGGTAAATGTCACAATTAATAATTCATCTACATTGAGATTTGCGGTCTCGTCTATTAGCCTTTCAATGATTCTAGTAACTAGTACGGCTGTTTTCCCCGAGCCCGCAGCAGCAGCTACGAGCACATTATTACCTTTCGCTTGAATAGCTTTCCACTGGTCATCTGTCCATAAAGAATCGATTGGTTTTGATGGTATATCTAAACTCATGCTACTGCGTCCCTCCTTCTACATCCATTTTTGTTAAAATTGTTTCTGGTTTTTCATTTGTTAAATGCCTATATTGATTGCTTGTTAAGGATGGGTCAAATCCACAAAACGAACGGAAACTACAAAATTGGCAAGGTGTTCTTTCTTTTAGCTTATATGGATTAATCGAAACTGCCCCATCAAGTATTTTATTTCCAGCTTCTTGGTATTTATGTCGCACAAATTGGCGCATTTTATCAAACTCAGCTCTTGTAGCTGTCCTTGATCTCGCACTCAAATCACCATTTTGTTTTATTTCAGCCGGTATAATGCTAGATGATTTTCCATTTTCAAGCGTTGTATCCATTAATGACACAGCCACTGGATCCGATAAAATCAAACCTTTCATCTTGGAGCTTTTCTGTAGTTCTTTTGCAATAGCTTCATCACTTAATTCTTTCTCTGCTTGTACATATTGATTGTGCATATGGAAATACAGTACGCCAGCTGGCTCTGCAGTTTTCCCAATCATTTTTTGTGCATTGGTTACTACAATATCTAAATAAGTTAGCATTTGTAGCGCTAAGCCATAATAAACCTCCGTAAGTGCTAAATCATGTGAACTAGATTTATAATCTATGATTCGAAGGAACGTTCGATCATCTTGTTCCGCCATATCTATCCGATCAATTCGCCCTTGTAAAAGAAGTTCACTATCCGACTGCAACGGGATTTTTAATGGTGGAATATCACCTTTCAAACCAAAATCCACCTCTAAGCCAACAGGACGAAATGCACTGCTTTTAGCTTGTTCATTTAAGACCGTGGTCGCTCTTGTTATAATTTGGAGTAATTTATATTGAATATATTCCATTCGTTTAGAACTTAACAAAATCTCATGCTGAATTTTTGGTGCAAGAAATGTCATTGCTAGTTTTGCCATTTGTCGACATTCTTCTTCTGTTAAATTGCCCCAGTCTAAGTTATTTCTTTTTAATTCTGCTGAAATCCATTCCATTGCGCCGTGGAAAATTTCACCCATATCTACAGCTTGCAACTGGAAATGACCTCGTTCTTCTAGTTTCAGCCCATATTGAGCAAAATGTTGGAATTCACAACTGAAAAATTTCTCCATTCGTGAAACACTTGCATGGATAGTTTCTCCAAACAAATTTTTAGCTGTCGTTTCTTGCAATGCCTTTGTTTTATTTTCATAATATAGACTAGACAACACTTGTTTTGCCATTCTTGATTCTTTTTCGTCTGCAAAATAACTATTATAGGCATCCCACCATACATTAGATAGTGGATAGCCACGTTTATACATTTGTAATTGACTCGTCAACAATCCTAGTGTGGCTTGTTTGGAGCGGATATAGTTACTTTGTTCTTCATCACTTAATAAACTTGGATCTGTTAAATAAACCGATTCGTTTAATTTTTTAAATTGTCCTTTTATTTTCCTTAAATAATTCGACTCGCTAAGAACTTTCCCTTCTTCATCAGCAGCTGGATAGCTAAGAAATAACTTATCGCTTGGCAGACTAATTATCTTATAGGCTAATAAATCTTCTTCACCAATATTATTTTTTGCAGATGGTTTCAAATTACTATTCTCAGCACGTAAAGCATCTCGGTCTTGATCTGATAGTATGCCCTTATCTTTTTGGCGAAGTGGCATAACACCGTCATTCATTCCAATCGCAAAAATAACTTTCATATCCAATAACTTCGCATTTTCCATATCAGACAACACTACTTGATCTAAAGAAGGTGGCAAAAGTGAAAATTCAAGTGCATCAAGGCCAGTTGTAATGATTTCTGTAAAACTATTTATATCTAGCGTTTCCCCACCTAAAACTTCTACAAATTCATCTAAAAGTGCAGAAATAGAACTCCATGCTTGCTCATGTTCTCTAGCAAGCTCTAAGTAGCCCTGTTCTTCCGCTCGTTGTCTCCACAATTCTAACCGCTCTACAGCTTTCACTTCTTCTAAATAATGATAGAGGGCTAAAGCAAACTCCATTCCTGTATCTGCATTTCTTAGATTTTTTTCTAAAGTTGAAAGTGGCCCTACTATTTGATTTCTCATTTCATTAATAATAGATTGGGTATGCATTTCTTCATCAGTCTGCGGCAATACATTTGTAGACAGTCCACGAATTTTCCGGTAAATCCAATCGCCTTCTTTTTCCCATTTCCATTTATTTTGAATGCCATTCTCTAATACATAGTTTTCAAGGATATCCGCTTTACGTCGCAAGCCACTGGAATTTTCTGTAATATCAAAGAAAAATTCAGTTTTTACTGCTTGAAAAATAGGCTCATACTTCCAATTAAACAAAATAGCGTCTAAACTGGAACGAATAAACTCAATGAATGGATGTTTAGCCATAGCTCTTTTTTTATCGATAAAGATGGGAATTCCATAAGACTCCATCACCGTTTCACATAAAACATCATAGTCTCCTAAATTTCTTGTCAGAATGGCGATATCTCGGTATCTATAACCATTTAATGCTAATTGCCGAATTTCACGCGCTATCCCTTCTATTTCAGCACGTCGGTTGTTCGCTTGGTGAATCTTTAAGGCGTTTGGCTCCTCTTTAAAAGCCATAAATTTATTATGACCCCAAGCATTTGCTAAAAACGCTAACGAATCTTTTTTTGCTCGCTTATTTTTCAAGAAAAATGTATCTGGTTTCACTTGAATACCGTTTAATTTAGCCAAATCTAATAAAGCATAGTAAGCTTCGGTACTTGCTTTAAACATACTATATTCATCTAATCCCTGTTGGATTTCAGGAACGTTTAGAGTTAGGGAGACAGTAACCTTATCACATTTCTTCATTAATTCTCCGATAACAGTTAGCTCTTGTTTTGAGAAAGAGGTAAAGCCATCAATTACTATTTCAGTCTGATTTAGATAATCACTTTCTACAATTTTCTCTGATAGCAATCTTAAATAGTCTTCATTTTCGAGAAATTTATCTGCTAATAATTCTTCATATTTTTGATAAATCAGCGAAATATCATGTACTTTACTGTTCACGCTTGTAGACAAATTGGCCGCACTGTTAACCATGTCTTCTATAGAAACTTCTTCTTGTTTCATTTCTTTGAATAAATTTGCTAACTCTGAATAAAAACCTTTTCTAGAAGTTGCTTTAGAAAAAATCTTTAATTGCTCTTTTTGATCGAGTGCGGCTTTTCGAATAACCATTTCAATTCCGGTTTGACTTAGAAAAGTCTTCGATAATCCTCCTGTTTCTTGAAGGATTTTCCATGCTAAACGACTAAAGCTAAATATTTGCGTTCCAAGCATACCTGCTAAATTTTCTTTATTTAAAAAGCTTGTCTCCATCTGAAATGTCATTTGATCTGGGACGATAAAGATGTATGTCTTAGAATTTTGTTTGATTTTCTCTCCAACTTCATCCATTAAATGAGTTGTCTTGCCTGTTCCTGATTTACCCGCAATTATTTGAAGTGTCATACCCTCACCACCGAACATATGTTTTTATTTAGTTTACCATATTTGAGCAATCTGTCCAGAACTTTTTTCGAGGCATTTTTTGCTTGAAAATTTATAAAACAGCTCAAAAAAACTAAGATAGCTCTTACTATCTTAGTTTTTCATATATTTTACTCAAAAGCCAGCATTTCCTGTTGAATTTTATTCATTTTTTCTGTGAGTTGCATAAATTTCGCCTTGTTCCTATTATCGAGAGCTTTATCAATTTCAGCTCTAAGTTGTTCTAATTTTCTCTCTTCTAGGAGCATCGTCAGGAAGCATTCGATAAAAACGTTTGTTAATTCTTTTTCTCCTTTAAGGACACCCACCTGATTCATCAATGAATTAGAAAAATCACGCATTTCCACGACTACCACTCCTTCACCCATATTTATTACAATCTTGAAAAATTGTAATATGCCAAGAAAAAACAGAAAACAGCTTGAAAATACAACTTTACGAAAATCTAATGACTTGTAAAATTCCATGTGCTATAATGACAAAAAATAACTCATATCTAACTTTGGTGCTTAGTCGTTATTTGGAATCTTTGCGTATTAGGCAATAATTCTAGGTTTCTTCTTAGACATAAATACAAACATAGAGGAGTTGAATGAAATGAAAAAAGAACAAATCAGTACTCAGTTTTATGAAGTAAACCCGCACACGATGATTATTTTTCCAAAAAAATCTGGAAGTATAGTCTATTCAGAAATTTATGAAGTTGATTCTCATTATACTTCTAAATTTACCCCGTTTGAGTTAATTAAAACCAGCTGTAACTTTTTCGGATCAAGCTATGAGGGTCGTAAAGAGGGAACGAAGCACTTAATAGGTGTCACCCATAAGCCACCTATTATTATTGATCCCGTTACCTCCACTTATGTATTCCCAACAGTAGCACCAAGTTCAACAGAATGTATTTGGATTTTCCCGCAACATATTAAAGACTATCAAGCGATTGGATTTAATCACACGCTAATAAGATTTTCTAATTTGGAAACTTTTGAAATTGATATGTCTTTAGCATCATTTAATAATCAAATCGCTAGAACCTCCATGTTACATATGAAATTTTCTCAAAAAATGCGTATTATGGAGAGTAATTTCCCTTCAATGAATATGTTTTTCCCACCTACTACTCTTGCCGCTGAATCTAGACGTTTCTACACTACGATGCTTCCTGATAATGAAGATCCAAAAGATCCAGAGCAGTAAACTCGAACTAAATAAAAGCCAACTACAAATTATGTAGCTGGCTTTTCCTTAAATTATTTTTTATTCTCAATCGCATCGGCAATTCGTTTTAACATCAATAATTCATCTTCTGAATATGTATATGGTAATTCTAAATACCATTTCTCAAGTTCAGGATTTCCAATTAAAGGAAAGGCGTTTACTGAATTTTTTTCTCGTAAGCCTGCTACATCATCTAATAAGAAATCTGTTGTTGTTCCAAGGATTTCTGCTAATTTAGCCAAAATAAAGATTGGCGGTCGGTGGTTATCATTTTCATATTTGCTTATTGTGGATGCAGTTGTTCCAATTTTCATTGCTAATTGTTTTTGCGTTAATCTATTTTTCTTTCTCAAATGAATTAATTTTTCTCCAAATTCCAATACGCCCACCTCGCTTCATTTCCAGTATAGCAATTTTTCTGTCAGAATTCGAGAGATTACTAAAAAAGAAATCGCCTTTTTAGTTTCAAAAGACGATTTCCTTATTTTATACAGTTGGTTTCTTACGTAGAACACCAATTAATGCGGCACTGATTAATGTTCCAATAATAATTGCAATAATATAGAACCATGGTTGAGATACTAAGAAGATAACGAAAACTCCTCCGTGTGGTGCTAATACTTTAATATTCAAGAACATAACAATCGCACCTGTGATAGCACTTCCAGCAATGAAGCTTGGAATCATTCGAAGTGGATCTGCTGCTGCAAATGGGATAGCTCCTTCTGTAATGAATGAAGCTCCTAGAATTGAGTTAGTTAAGCCTGCATCACGTTCTTGAGGTGTAAATTTATTTCTGAAAATAAGCGTTGCTACAAAAGTTGCAAGCGGTGGTACCATACCAGCAGCCATTGTTGCTGCCATAATCGCACTACCTCCTGTTGCTACACTTGCTGCTAGGGTTCCGGTTGCAAAGATATAAGCTGCTTTGTTAATTGGGCCACCTAAATCGGCTGCCATCATAGCTCCGAGTAGCAATCCTAGAATAACTGCATTTGTTCCACTTAAACTATTTAAGAAATCATTTAACCAAGTATTTAATGCGCTCATTGGCACATTGAGTAATAGCATTAAAAGTCCGACAATTAATACGGATAAAACTGGATAGAATAAAACTACTTTAATACCATCTAACGTTTTTGGTAACTTTTTAAGTGCTAATTTAACTAATTCTACTGCATAGCCTGCAAGGAAACCACCAACTAACGCGCCAAGGAATCCTGCGCCACCTACAGACGCCACTCCGCCTGCTACAAAACCGGCTACAAGTCCCGGTCTATCCGATATACTGTAGGCAATATAACCAGCAAATACTGGAAGCATAAAACCAAATGCAACATCACCAATTTGTTTTAATAATGCTGGAATTTCATTGTATGAACCTAGTTTGGCAAGTTGATCTTGAGGCACACCTAACATTTGGTCAAGCATGAATGCAATAGCGATTGCGATACCGCCACCAATTACAAATGGCAGCATATGAGAAACACCACTCATTAAGTGTTTGTATATTTGTTGACCAATTGAAAGGCCATCTGCGCTTTCTACTGCTTGACTGCCTTCTTCCGCTTTATAAACTGGAGCATTTCCTGAAATTGCTTCATTAATCAGTTCTTCTGGTTTATGAATTCCCGCTGCAACTGGTTTAGCAATTAAATGCTTTCCATTAAAACGAGGCATATCTACTTGTACGTCTGCTGCAATAATAACGCCGTCCGCTTCAGCAATTTCTTTATCAGTTAGGCGGTTTTCAACACCTCTAGAACCATTTGTTTCTACTTTAATTCGTACGCCTAATTTATTTGCTGTTTCTTGTAATTTTTCTGCAGCCATATACGTGTGGGCAATACCTGTTGGGCATGCTGTAACTGCTACGACTGATTTACCAGTATCATTATTAGCTGTTGGAGTAACAACTGTTTCTTCTGAGTCTTCTTGTTCATGATTAAAGAGATTGATTACTTCGTCTGGTGTTTTAGCGTCTTTTAAAGATTGAACAAATGCTGGATGCACTAATAATCTAGAAAGTGCTGCTAATGTTTCTAAATGTGTTGCATTAGCACCATCTGGAGCGGCTATCATAAAGAATAAATGCGCTGGTTGACCATCTAAAGCATCATAATCTAATCCCTTTTCACTTTTAGCAAAAACAACTGTCGGTTCATTTACCGCTTTTGTTTTTGCGTGTGGCATCGCGATTCCTTCACCTACACCAGTAGAGCTTTGTGCTTCGCGGTTCATTATCGCTTCTTTGAAAAGAGCCTCATCATTAATTTTCCCTTTGCTTTTCAGTGAAGCAATCATTTCATCAATGGCAGCTTCTTTCGTCGTTGCTTGTAATGACATAATCATGACATCTTTGCTTAATAAATCAGTGATTCTCATTTTAGTTCCTCCCTGTTATTTTAGTTATCTTCACTTGTGGTAATAATTCGTCTATTAGTTCTTTTTGGGCTAAATCTGTTGAGAATGCTGTTGCTCCACCTGTTGCAACTCCTGCAGCAAATGCTTTAACTGGGTCTTTTGTTTTATCAAAAGTACCTACAAATCCAGCAATCATTGAGTCACCGGCGCCCACGGAATTTTTCAGTTCTCCTTTTAAGGCATCAGCGAAGTAAACATCTTCTCCTGTAAATAGAAGCGCACCATCATCAGCCATAGATACGATTACATGTTGTGCACCTAATTCCAGGCATTTTTTTCCGTATGGAATGAGTTCTTCCACGCTATTTAATTTAACACCAAATAGTTCTGCTAGTTCGTGATGATTTGGCTTAATAAGGATTGGACGATTTGGCAGTGCATCTAGTAACTCTTGACCAGTTGTATCAATCATAAATTCAGCTTGTTTTTCTTTACAAATCTGGATTATTCTATTGTAAAAATCATTTCCAAGTGAAGGGGGTACGCTTCCAGATAAAATAACAATATCGCCAGCAGTTACTTTATCCATCACTTTTAAAAATTCATTGATTTCATTTTCAGAAATTGCTGGCCCTAGACCATTAATTTCCGTTTCTTCTCCGTGTTTTAGCTTAATATTAATACGAGTGTCATCTTTTACTGTTACAAAACCGGTTTTTATACCTTCGTTTTGCAACCAGTCTTTGATAAAATTGCCTGTAAATCCACCTAAAAACCCTGTAGCAAGACTTGGTACGTTCAATTGACTTAGTACTCTGCTGACATTGATTCCTTTGCCACCAGGTAATTTATAATCTTGTTTCATGCGATTGAGTTCGCCAAGGTTTAGTTGGTCGATTTGCACAATATAATCAATTGATGGGTTTAAAGTAATTGTATAAATCATTTTTCTACCTCGATTATTTTAGTTTTTTGGATAAAGGATTCTTTTACCGCAGAAGGAATATAGTCTGTCACAATAGTTGCTTCTTCTATTGAAAACATTTTTGAAAAATTCACTTCATTAAATTTTGTATGATCCGCTACAACAAAAACGCGATCAGCACGTTCTTTTGCAGCCCGTTTAACAAATGCTTCTTCCATATCAGGTGTTGTGTAGCCATGCTCCGGATGCATCGCATTAGTGCCAATGAAAGCTTTATCAAAATGGTAATTCTGAATATTATCTAAGGCAACGGCACCAATAATTGCTTTTGTATGCACTTTCATTTTGCCGCCTAAAAGATAAGCATCAATATTTTGACGAACTAGTTCTTCGATATGGGTCAATCCATTTGTAACTACTGTGATGTTTCGATTTGCTAGATGAGTAATTAATTCTAATGTTGTGGATCCTGCATCTAGATAGATACAATCATTTTCTTCCACTAAACTTGCACAGTATGCAGCAATTTCTTTTTTACTTTGAATGTTTTTGAATGATTTTTCATTCATACTTGGTTCTTGATTGTGAAGTTTTACAAGTTTTGCTCCGCCGTGTACACGCTGGATTAATCCTTGTTCTTCTAATTCGATTAAATCGCGGCGAATGGTCGACTCTGAGGTAGCAAGACCTTCAACTAATTCTTGTAATTTAATCACACCAAGCTTCTCAATACTCTCCATAATAAGTTGTTTACGCTCTGCATTTAACATTATTACTCCTCCATCCAAAGTTAGTTTATCATCTTTTTCTTTCAAAATCAACCGTTTTCATTCAAAAACAATCACTCGAATTCAAATCCATTCATATTATAACATGTAAATAGCCAGAAACCTTCATAATTCTTCATCCAGTGTTTTTCTTATACAGTTCTAATTTTTAGCAGTATACTTGTACAGAAGATAATTTTTGGTATTAGGAGGAGTTATTCATGCATAAGGAATTAACATTTGATCAATTAGATAGTTTTTCAAAAAAATGGCGTGAAAATCCAGATAAATTGGTATTTCAAGCTAGCATTATGAAAAATGGGATTAAAGCCGCTACTGAGAATCCAGCTTCCAAAATTAGCATTCAACCCGTTTTTTCTCATGAGGTTGCTACAGATAAAGTTTCCAATCAACAGCAAAGTGGTAGATGTTGGATGTTTGCAGCATTAAATACGTTTCGTCACAAATTGAACGGAACGCTTGGTTTAAAGGATTTTGAGCTATCACAGAATTATACTAATTTTTGGGACAAACTAGAGAAAGCCAATTATTTTTTAGAAAATATTATTGAAACAGCAAATAAGGATGAGGATAGTCGCTTAGTTTCATGGTTGTTAGATACACCACAACAAGATGGTGGCCAGTGGGATATGTTAGTTTCGATTATTGAAAAATATGGGGTGGTTCCTAAATCTGCCATGCCTGAAACATTCCAGAGTAGCAAGTCGGCAGATTTAAACCATTTATTGAATGAGAGACTTCGTACGGATGCGGTTATTTTGAGAAAGGCTGTCAATGACAAGAAAGATACTGCCAGCTTGAAAGAAGAAATGCTTGCTGAGGTTTATCAACTCTTGGTTATGACGCTTGGTGAGCCGCCGAAAGTATTTGATTTTGAATATCGAAATAAGGACAATGAATTTAAGCAAGATTTGCAAATTACTCCTAAAGATTTTTATGAACGTTATGTAGATATGGATTTGAAAGATTATATTCCGCTTATTAATGCGCCGACTAAGGATAAACCTTTTAATCAGGCTTTCACGGTCGATTATTTGGGGAATATTGTCAACGGAGCGCCTATTAAGTATTTGAATGTGGAAATGGATGTATTAAAAAAAGCTGCCGCAGATCAAATCAAAGATGGCGAGACTGTTTGGTTTGGCTGTGATGTTGGTCAGCTTTCGGAAAAAACTACTGGTATTATGGATACGGATATTTTCTTGTTTAATCAAACTTTTGGATTTAAAACGGCTATGACGAAAGCAGAGCGCCTTGATTATAAACACAGTATGCTCACACATGCGATGGTTCTAACTGGAGTAAATATTGCCGGTGGTGAGGTAAATCGCTGGAAAGTGGAAAATAGTTGGGGAGAATCGATTGGTAACAAAGGCTATTTCGTTGCTAGTGATGCTTGGATGGATGAATTTACATTCCAAGTAGTTGTTCATAAAAAATATTTATCTAAAGAATTACTCGAAGCCTTTCTTAAAGAGCCAATTGCATTAAAACCTTGGGATCCAATGGGCTCGCTGGCACTTTAAATCGTAAATTCTGAAATGATTTTTATGTCGTTCATTTGAAAAAGAGCTGCTGCTACGCCGGTACCGTCTTTTATTTTTCCGGAGAAGGTGCCGTCGTAAATAGCACAGCTACCGCAAGATGGGCTTTTTTCCTTCATAATTATTTGTGTAATTCCGAGTTCTTTCATTTTAGCTAGAGTGAGGCTCGCTCCGTTTTTGTATTCTTCTGTTACATCTGTTCCCTGATTATCCACGACCTTGGCACGGCCTAACCAGACATCTTTACCGTCTCCGCCTACTATCTCTGCTGGAAACCTCGGTGTTGGCAGTCCACCTATAACTTCTGGGCAAAAAGGAATTGCTTCGCCATTTTCAACCATTTGCTTTATTTTAATAATTTCTTTATCTTTTCCATCATATCTACAGGCAATTCCCGCTAAACAAGCGCTTACTGCTATCATTTGGCTTTTCCCCCTTTATTTATGTTTCATTTTAACATAAAAAGCTGCCACCATTTATAGGCGACAGCTCAGTAATCATTAGATGTTTTGGTATGCTACGGCAATTTGTGTGCCGATTAATGCATTGTGTTTTACAAGTTCGATGTTGGCTTCAAGGCTCTTACCATCAGTTAACTCTTTTACTTTTCCAAGTAGGAATGGTGTCACGTCTTTTCCGTGGACGTGATTTTCTTCTGCTTCTTTAAGGGCTGTTTGGATTACATCGTTAATTACTTTTTCATCCATGGCGAATTCTTCTGGAATTGGGTTTGTAATTACTGCGCCGCCTTCGATTTGAAGATCCCATTTTGCTTTAAGAGATTCTGCAATCACTTCTGGAGTATCGGCACGTAAAGTTAATTCTACATCACTTGAACGTGTGTAGAATGCAGGAAGTACGTCTGTTTGGTAACCAATTACTGGAACGCCTTTTGTTTCTAAGTATTCCATTGTTAAGTTTAAGTCTAGGATTGATTTAGCTCCGGCACAAACGACAGCAACATTTGTTTTTGCTAATTCTTCTAAGTCTGCTGAAACGTCCATTGTTGTTTCGGCACCACGATGAACGCCGCCGATTCCGCCAGTTACGAAGATACCAATTTCGGCTAGTTCAGCACAAATCATTGTTGCTGCTACGGTTGTTGCTCCAAGTTGTTTTGTTGCAATAAGATAGCCGATATCGCGACGAGAAACTTTTGCTACATTGCTGCTTTTAGCAAATAATTCTAGTTCTTCATCTGAAAGACCGATTTTAATTTTCCCATCGATTAAAGCGATTGTTGCTGGTACTGCGCCGTTATCGCGGATGATTTGTTCTACGTCACGCGCCATTTCCACGTTTTGCGGGTATGGCATGCCGTGCGAGATAATAGTAGATTCTAGAGCAACGATTGCTTTTCCTTCTGCTTTTGCTTGTTTTACTTCTTCGGATAATGATAGATAATTTTTCATTTGAATTCCTCCAGGTCTTTTTGTAGTTGGGATGTCGATAAATTTTGACGAACGGTATACTCAGATTCGAGTGTTCGTGCAGCATTTACGCTTCCCGCTTTTAAAATTTCTTGTAACGCTTTTCCTTCTAACCATGCGTAGATAACTGCGGAACAAAATGCGTCTCCTGCTCCTGTAACGTCGATAATATTTTCAATAACAATCGCTGGTTCAAAAATGATACCCTCAGCTTGGTTTGCTGCAACCGCACCTTTACTGCCATTCGTGACAATGACGTTTTTCACGCCTAAGTCTAGCCATTTTTGTGCAGCTAAGCGCCAGTCTTCGTCACTTTCGATTGTCATTCCTAGGTGTGTTTCGGATTCATCTCGGTTGCAAATTAGCCAGGTCACGTGATCAAGCCGTTCTGGTAAATGAGACATTTTGGGTGAAGATACGGGAACTAGCACTAACGGGATGGAGTTAATCTCGGCGAAACTCCCAAGATATTCTAAGGTTTCTTTCGGACAATTTAAATCAGCAATGATGGCGCTCGCTTGACTTAGCAAGCCTTCATTTTTTGCGAGTACGTCCGGAGTTAGGTGATCGTATGCATCCATGTCCGCGAGTGCAACGAGCAAATCTCCATTGTTTTCGAGTACCGCTGTATAAGAACCTGTTGCGATGCTTGGAAATGCCGTGACATAATCTAAGTTCATATATGTATTACTGGCATTTTTGACAGCTTCCCAATCGGAGTCTGTTCCACAAGCAGTGAGTAATATAACTTCTTTTCCAAGGCGACCGAGGTTTTCCCCGACGTTTCTAGCAACTCCGCCAGCGCTTTGTGTTGAGCGCACTGGATTTGATGTAGCTAGTTGAGCCTTGTCTTTAATGTAAAACTTCCGATCGACGTTTGCTCCACCTATACAAACAATTTGTTTTGCTTCATTTAAGATATAGGCTTTTCCTAAAATACGACCTTTTTTAATAAGGCCAGAAATAAGGTTTGCTACTGTCGGTCTTGATAAATCAAGGATATCAGCAAGTTCTTGTTGAGAAATGTAAGGATTTTTACGGATGGAATTGAATATTATCTCTTCCTTTTCGTTCATTTTCGCTTTATTATTCTCCACGATATAATGCACCTCCATTCCAAACTTTTGTTTTGATTTCAAACACATGTTTATTATATATGTAAATGCTTTCTTTTGCAAACTAAAAAAGAAAATCTCCTTCTTTTTAGGAAGAAAATTTTCTTTTAGGATTATTTGTTTTGAAGGATAGCGAGTTCAGTTTCAGTCAATGGGCGGTATTCTCCGAGTTCAAGTGACTCGTCTAATTGTAAATTCCCCATTGAAATTCGTTTTAAATAACTAACTGTTTTCCCTCGAGCAGCGAACATTCTTTTGACTTGATGGAATTTACCTTCTTGGATAGTTACTTTTATTTCGTTTGGCGTGATAATTTCTAGGCGTGCTGGTTTGCAAGTATAGCCGTCGTCGAGTTCGATTCCTGCTGTAAAAGCTTCTACGTCGTCCGCTGTGACATCACCATCAATTTTTGCATAGTAGGTTTTATCAATATGTTTTTTAGGTGATAGTAAATTGTGAGCGAGTGTGCCGTCATTCGTGATAATAAGCAAGCCTTCTGTATCTTTGTCTAACCTGCCGACCGGAAAAGGATCAGTGAGGGTGTCTTCTTGGGCGAGCAAATCGATGACGGTTTCTGACACGTTATCCTCGGTCGCGCTCACGACATTTTGCGGTTTATGAAGCATAAAATATACAAATTCTTGGTAAATAACTGGAGTTCCGTGGACGGTTATTTGGTCCTTCTCTGGATTTACTTGGGTTTTGCTATCTTTTTGGATTGTGCCATTAACGACAACTGCCCCGGATTTAAGTAGTGGTTTCACTTCTCTGCGACTCCCGAAACCTGTATGTGACAATAATTTATCTAAGCGCATGGGTTGGCTCCTTTTTTCTTTTATTGTAACAAAAAAACGAAGCTTCCTCAAAGGCGCTCCGTTTTCTTCCTATTATTTAGTTTCAACAGCTTGTTTATTTTGAGGTATTTTTAAGCCAAGGTTTCCTCTTAATGTCGCGGCTGGATATTCATTTCGGTATAAACCACGACTTTGTAAAAGTGGAATAACTTGTTCAACAAAAGTTTCAAATGTTCCTGGGATATCAGATGCAATAATAAAACCGTCAGCGGCCTCGTTTTGAAACCAAACTTCGATTAAATCAGCAACTTGTTCTTTTGTTCCGATAAAAGGTGTTTTCGGTGTTGCCGCTTCAGTCGCTACTTGGCGAAGGGTTAAATGGCGTTCTTTGGCTTCTTTTTTGATTCGGTCAGTCGTACTTTGAAAAGCATTTTTGCCAATGTCGCCAAGATCTGGGAAAGGAGCATCCACATCAAATTGACTTAAATCATAGTCATCGAAGTAGCGCGCGAGATAGGTGACGGCGTTTTCGATTGGAATAAGATTGGCAAATTCGGTATATTTTGCTTCCGCTTCTTCCAAAGTATCGGCAACTATCGGGCTAATTCCCGGGAAAATCCGGATTTCTGCTGCATTTCTGCCAGCTTTTTCGGCGCGTGCTTTTACATCTCGATAAAATTCGACAGCTTCTTCCAACGAATCTGAATGAGTGAAAATAGCTTCCGCGTTTTGCGCTGCGAAATCACGTCCTGTACTTGAGGCTCCTGCTTGGAAAACAACTGGTTCACCTTGTTTTGAGCGCCCTATATTTAACGGACCTTCTACTTGAAAATAATCACCTTGATGATTTAAGCGATGCAATTTTTCTGGATTAAAGAATTCGCCGGTTTCTTTATTATAGGTGAACGCATCTTCTTCCCACGAGTTCCAGAGCCCGCGGACAACTTGTAAATGTTCTGCCGCAATGGTGTAACGATCGCTGTGGGTTGGGAGATTTTTCTTGCTATGGTTTCGCGCCGCACCTTCTTGTGGGGAAGTAACTAAATTCCAACCTGCTCGCCCGCCACTAATATGATCGAGTGAAGAAAGTTGTCGTGCGAGCGTGAATGGTTCTGTAAATGAGGTCGAAAAAGTCCCGACGAGTCCGATGTTTTCGGTCGACTCAGCTAATGCCGATAAAATTGTAATCGGTTCAAAACGATTAAGAAAATGTGGAATAGATTTTTCGGAAATAAAAAGACCATCTGCAATAAATACAAAGCTAAATAATCCTTGTTCTGCAATTTTGGCACGCGTTTTATAAAAATCTAAATCGGTACTTGCCGCCGGATTGATATCTGGATGGCGCCAACCATCTGTTGTGCCACCAACGCCGTGAATAATTGCACCAAACTGAATTGTTTCTTTTCTAGTCATTTTACTTCCTCCTTTTCTAATAATGCTTTTTCTAAATGCTCGATACCGATTTCAGTTACTGCTTGGTAAGTACCCTTTTCAATGTTGCCGATTTCTACGACCGGGACATGGCGGATGCCGTACTTGGCTTGCAGCACTTCGCGTAAATAGTCATGCTCTGTCACGTCGATATCTTGAAACACGATGTTTTGCTCGGTTAAATAATCTTTCACATCTTTACAATAGTGACACCCTACTTTACTCCAAACAACGACATTAGCCATGGACAACTTCCTCCTTGATCGATTCACTTAATAATTGATATGAATAACGCTTGATTTCAGTTGATTTGATTGGTGTTAAAATGACAAAATCTTGGATATTATATTTTTCTGAAAGTCGCTTAATCTCTCCTCCGACTTCTTGTTTCGTTCCCGTTATTGCGCCAATTCGCTGGGTAATGAACCGGTACGATTGATCAATATCTTTCACATAGGCTTCGGCTTGTTCGCGTGATCCTAAATTAACTCTGCGCCCATCGGCAAGCTCCACTTTAATTGACTCTCGTTCTGGAATATGGCGATCTGCTGCGCTTTTGGTTTCAGCGACCACGACAATTGGCGCTAATTGAAAACTCGCATCTTGGTTAATTTGAAATTGATCAAAGGTCACGCGCGCTTCTTTTAAAACTGATTCTTCTCCATTAATAAAATAAGCAAACACAAAGGAAATACCAAGTTCCGCTGCCTGTTTGGCACTCGCTACACTTCCTCCAAGCAAAAAGATTTCCGGATTGGTTTCTGGAAGTGGTTTTGCTTCGATAGTTGTGGTTGATTTATGCGAGATAAGCTCGACTAATTCTTCCAATTTAGCATCGAAGGTTCGGACTGGTTTGGCGAAGTCTTTTTGGAGAGCATCGGTTGCCGGCTGGAAACCACCGGGAGCTTTCCCAACACCAAGCGAAATCCGGCCTGGCGCTAAGTTTTCAAGCACATGAAATTGCTCGGCGACTTTATACGGACTATAATGTTGCAGCATCACACCGCCAGACGCGAGCTTAATCGAGTTCGTTTTTGCAGCAATATATCCTAAAAGCACTTCTGGCGCGGCTCCAGCTATTTCGTCTGAGTTATGATGTTCAGCAACCCAAAAACGATGGAAACCAAGTTGTTCCGCGAGTTGCGCAAGTTCTACGGTATTTTGCAAAGTTTCACTTGGGTTCTCGCCAGGATTAATAATGCTTTGGTCCAAAATGCTAAATCGAATAGTCATATGACACGCTCCTTCTTCACTTCTTTAATTTCATATAAATAATCCGCTGAAACTCGGTGTAAAAAGCGTTTAGTTCGCTCTTCTTTTGTATGATTAAACACTTCGTCAGGCGTGCCTTGTTCGACAATTAAACCGCCATCCATGAAAACGACTTGATCCGCGACTCGTTTCGCGAACTCCATTTCATGCGTAACGACAATCATCGTTGCACCGGCCCGCGCAATCTCTAACATTACTTCTAAAACTTCACCGACAAGCTCCGGATCAAGTGCAGCGGTTGGTTCATCAAATAAAATTACATCTGGATTAATCGCGAGCGCCCGCGCAATGCCGACTCGTTGTTTTTGTCCACCGGAAAGTTGGGAAGGATACGCGCTAAATTTATCCGCCAATCCTACTTTAGTAAGTTCTCGTTCCGCAATTTCGCGTGCTACTTTTTTAGGGATTTTTCTCGCTACCGTGAGTCCTTCCATCACATTTTGAATGACCGTTTTATGCGAAAAGAGATTATATTGTTGAAAAACCATCGCGGTATTTTTTCGTAGTTGCAATATTTCTTTTTTGCTTGGTTTTTTGCAGTTAATTATTTGGTCATGCATCGAAATTTCGCCATTTTCGGGTCGTTCCAGTAAGTTTAGGCAACGTAAAAAGGTTGTTTTCCCAGAGCCACTTGGACCGAGAATCGTTACTACTTCGCCCTTTTTCACAGTTAAATCAATTCCTTTTAAAACCTGGTTTTCGCCAAAGCTCTTTTGAATATTTTTAATGGTAATCATACTGCCCCTCCTTGATATTTAGCGATATTCTTTTCCAAAATGTAATTAATTGCTTCAATCAACATAGTTAGAAACCAATAAATCAGTGCGGCGCCGATAAATGCTTCGAGAAAGGCGTAATTATCTGATGCTACAATCGTTGCCATTCCAGTGATTTCCGGTACTGCGACGATAGCTGCGATCGATGTTGTATGTAAAAATCCGATGCACAAATTTGTAAAATTCGGCAGGGCAATCATAAAGGCTTGCGGCAACAAGACTTTGCGAATCGCTTGACCATGCGTATATCCCATTGAATAAGCTGCTTCCATTTGACCAATATCAACTGCGATAATTCCAGAGCGCAAAATCTCTGTTAAGTAAGCTCCCGCCGTAAAGGAAAGCGCGATAATCACAAAAACCACGACCGGAATTTTATTTGCAGATATTCCTAAATCAAATGACTTACTCAAAAAATCAACAATCAGCGGAATTCCTAAGTAAATCAGCATAATATGCAAAATTGCTGGCGTACTTCGAAAAAAGGAAACATAAAACTTAGCAATCGGTTCTAAAAAACGGACATGATACATCCGGATAAGCGTAATGCCAATTGCGATAATAAAACCGAACAATATCGGAAAGAAGGTCATCGCAAGAGTTAGCGGTATCGTTTTTAGCATCGCCATTACGGCTGTTCCAATAAAAGGCACATCAAGCGGCATCCTCATCTCTCCTTTACAGTTCTATATCGAAAATACTCGTAAATCTAGTGTTTTCCTTTTTAACCCGTTTTTCAATCCATTTGAAGGAGTATTCAAGTAGCACGGCTGTGATATAGTAAATAATCGAGAGCGAAATATAGACTTCCAGCGCATGATTACTCAGCGTTATTAGGGTTTGCCCTCTTCCAGACATATCCATCACCCCGATTGAAAAAGCGAGCGACGTATCTTTCAAATATCCAATCACTAAATTCCCGAAATTCGGTAACGCTTGATACAAAGCTTGCGGTAAAATAATTCTCAAAAATGTCTGGCGTCCATTCAGCCCAACACTATAAGCCGCTTCCGCCTGCCCAGCATCCACACTATTTACTCCAGCGCGAATCACTTCCGCAATCGTTGCCGCGCTACTTAATGCGTAGGTTGCAATTGCGGCATAAAGTGGATCCATTTGCGATAAATCAATCCCAAAAACGCTGGAAAGTGCGGGGATTCCGTAGAAAACAATAAATAATTGCACCATAATCGGCGTTCCACGGAAAAACGAAATATACACTCGGGCAAATTGATTCAAAACCGGAATCTTATAAATCCGTGGTAAAGATAATATGACACCGAGTATAAATCCAAAAATAAGCGAGAGTGCCAAAATATACAACGTAATTGGTAAATAACCAGCTAGCGTCGGAATAAAATCAGCAATCATTTTCACATCGAACGCTTTATCCATTTTAATGGCACCCTCTCTCTTTTAATATTGTTCTTTTGAATAATCCGCACCAAGCCATTTTTCACTTAGTTTTTTAAGCGTCCCGTCATCAATAATAGATTGAAGCGCCTTATCTACGTCTTTGCTCAGTTTTGTTTCATTTTTTCCAAGCATGAAATATACTTTCGCGTTGGATAAAACATCGCCAACTACTTTTTCTTTGATGGCACTTGTTTTGTTTTGGAAATCAACTGCGAAAGGCGTGGAAATAGTTGCATCCGCCCGGCCGGTTTTTAGTTGATTGGCTGTATCATTAGAACCTTGCCCTTCATAAGCAATCTCAAAATTATTGCCTTGTTCTTCATTAATTTTCTTTAATATGAGTGCGCCGTTCGAAGTTGCACTTGTGATAACGCGCTTCCCAGCTAAATCTTTGGTACTATTAATGCTGTTATTACTATCTAATACCGTCAACTGCAATGGAAAATTATTATACGCGACATCATTAAACAAAAATTTCTTCTCACGCTCTTTACTTTTTTCCATTTGATGCGCGACAATATCTACTTTTCCAGCACCAAGGCTAACGAGTAAATTGGAGAAATCCATCGTTTTAAATTTGAACTTATAGCCTGGCAAACGTTTATCGATTTCTTTTACTAGTTCGACATCATAGCCAGTTAATTTACCATTTTCATCTAAAAAGCAGACGTTTGGAAATTGCGTCCCTGTCCCGACCGTAATGGTTTGTACTTTTTCATTGGCTGCTTCTGGTTCATCTCCCGCCCCACATGCGCTTAATGTTAATGCAGCTGTAAGAGCCAGTGCTAAAATCCCATATTTCTTTTTCATCCTTTTTCCCCCTTTTTATGTCCAGCTAGGTATTCCAAGCAATGTGGCGTCAAATTTTTCTGGAATTAAGATTTTTCGCATCATCACGCCCACATCGCCGTCTTCTTCGTGTTCAAAATAAACTTCATAACCGCGGCGCAAATACATATCAAGCAGCCACGGGTGTTTTCTGGCAGATGTCCCAAGTGTAAGTGCCGGAGCTTTCAGCGTATCGCGGAGTACTCGCTCCTCCACATACGTTAATAATTTATCGCCAATCCCTTGTCCCGCAAGATCTGGTGCTGTTGCAAACCACCAAACAAAGGGATATTTTGAAGGTGGCGAATTGCTCTCCCACGGAAAACGAACAGTTATTGTAGAAATTAATTTGCCATTTCGCTCTAAAACAAATGCAGAAGAATTAACAATATTTTCTGTTACCATCGCCAAATCAGCATTAGTAGAAGGCCAATCAATTCCCAGTTCTTTCACTGACTGAAAAGCACTCGACAACAATTCTAAAAACTCCGGCGCATCTTCCACAGTCGCCACTCTAAAAATATCTTCTGTCATTTTCCGTTCTCCTCCCTACACTTCCACTGAATTTTGATTTAATAATGAAATAAATTGGCTTAAAGCAAGATCTAACCGTTCTTTCGCCGACGCTTCAATTTCATAAAGCCCATCCCCGAGCCGTTCAATTTGCTTATCGACTGTAAACTGACCTTTTAATATCGTTTCAGCCCCAAGTTCTTTTAAAACCGGATCCAGCGCATATTGCAGTGCCAGCAAGTGACCACCAGACCCGCCAAGCCCTAGTGGCAAAACGACTTTCCCTTTCAAAGCTTTGAGTGGCAAAAGGTCCAGATAGGCTTTTAACACACCCGAGTAAGCTGCTTTAAAAATCGGTGTTGCGATAATCACACCAGAACTACTCGCCACTTCACTATTCGCGAATTGAATATCCGGATGTGTGAAATCAGCTGTTACTAAAGCTTCTGCCTGGATTTTATGCACTTCAATAATTTGAACTTCCGTACCATTATTTACTAATTCATTTGCTGCTAGTTGGATTAAACCTGTAAGTCGAGATTCCGTTTTGATTCCCCCAGCAATAATCGTCACTTTTCCCATCAAATCGCCCCTTTTAATTCGCATCAACTTACTTGGTTTTTAGATATTAGATATACTATAAAGTAAAAGATTCTGTTTGGCTAATCAAAAAAACTAATGGCTAACCACAGTAATACTAATACTTCGACCTCAATCCGCATTATTCCTATGAATTTTATCAGATTAATAAATTGCTTCTACCAATTTTACGGTGTATACTGTTAGAAATATCAAAAAACTCCAATATGAAGGGGGAATTATATTGGAATTTAGGACCATTAAAACTTTTTATACGGTGGTTAATACGGGAAGTTTTCAGCGCGCAGCAGAAGTATTAAATTATTCGCAACCGACCATTTCGATGCGCATTAAACAGCTCGAACAAGATTTGGATGTTCAGTTATTTGAACGTGGCAAAACATTGAAACTAACGCACGCAGGTAGATTGTTTTATGAAAGAGCGGGCCAACTAATCGCCCAATATGAAGTACTCGACCACACGATATTCGACTTAAAAAATGGCAATGCCGGTCTTATCAAAGTAGGTATATCCGAGCCTAGCGCCAGTCTCGTTTTACCGCGAATTTTAAAACAATTTTTAGCAGACTTTCCAAAACTCATGGTGAATGTGGCGGTGGACGATGCCAACACCTGTAGCCAGAAATTAATTGACGGGGAAATTGATTTTGCGATTTGCGGGGAGCCTGAGCTGATTTTGGAGAACTTTTACTTTCCATTTTTCCATGATACGTTAGATTTAATTGTTTCAGAAAACCATCCTTTGGCTTCGCGGACTTCGGTAGAATTGCTTGATTTACGTGATGAATGCTTTATTTTCACCCCAGCAAACTGCCCGATTCGTATTCAAATTGAACAACATTTAAAACGCGCCATTGGTAGTGATTATAAAAAAATGGAGCTCACAAGTAGTATGTCTCATAAGTATTTTGTCCGTGAAAATGTAGGCGTCTCTATCTTTACTAGCACCGCACACTCAGAACTAATTGATGGAACGGTCCGCATTCCCATTGAAAATTTGCCGATTTCACCACCAATCGGCCTGTTAACTAATCAAAAAGAAAAAGATTTTGATAGTACGACGAAAGAATTTATTGACCGCATTATTTATTATTTTGATGATAAAAAAAGACAGCTAGACTAAAAAATTAGTCTAGCTGTTTTTTCATTTCACTTGAGCTGTCATCCAAGTTAATAATCGAGTATCGTTGCCTTTATAATTAATAATAATCGCGGAACTAACCTCACCTTTATCAATCACTTGCGTTACTGGTGTAGTATTCTTACTCGTTATTTTTTCTCCATTATCAGACCCACTGCAAAAACCGCTAAAATCATCATTAAAAAACGAAGAGGATTTCTCCTCTTCATTTTTACCACTCTAATTGGAAACTAGATTCAATTGCTAGCAAGTTGTCCCGATAGACTTTCATCTCTTTTCGAGTAATCTGCCCCTTTTCAAAGTAGCGTTGAATAGTTTCACGTTCAATTTGAGAAGCTAGATCGATAGTTGTTTGTAATTCCTCATCGTCGCTCTCTTTTTTATTTTTTCTAAAACCTAACGCTCGCTCAAAATTCATTAAATAAAGAGAAATAATTTCCGGGTTAAATTCAGTGGTGTTTAGTTCTTGTAGTTTTTGGATCACAAATTGATTATTTTCATTTTGTAGTTTAGCGCGCTCCTTCCTGCGCTCTTCAAAAGAAAGTGGCACAATACGGAAATCACGAAAGCTATGACTTAAAAGCTGACGGTATCTTATTCTTGCCCGATATTTCTCTGCTCTTGTTTGGACATAAAGTCGTTTTCCAAGGCGCATCATCAATGATAACCCAACGCCGGTATCAATTTTTCGTTCAAAAACTAACCTTCTAGTATTTTCAAGTTGCCATTCTTGTGTTAACCTCCGAAGCTCTTTCTCGGTAGCACTCACTTCTTTATGCTCCATCAAAGAAAAAATTCGGTCATTATACATATTTAATACTTTATTCATTTCAACTGTGTTTTCATCTGTTTTATAGGCTTGTAGTTGCTTCACGATATCTCGAAGTAGCGCGATGTCTGTCGTATGATCCGCCGTCACTACATCTTTTTTCGCTGCAAAAAGTGGTAACGTGAAATTGGCCAAAAGTAGCGTCGTAATAATGACTCCAGCAGCAATAAAAATCAGCAAATCCCGTTCAGGAAAAGCATCGCCATTTCCAAGCACAAACGGTAAAGAAAGCGCACTGACTAAGGTTATCGTTCCACGGACACCTGCCACAGTATATAAAAAAGTATTTTTCAATCTACTAACTAAATCAACTTTCGGATTTTCCTCGTAATTACGGAAGAATAAAATCCATAAAAAGCGAAGACCTAACAGTAAAGCGGTAATTCCCAAAATATACACAAACAGCATACTTTTATGTATACTTGCATCTTGCCAAATTGCCGTCATAATTTGCGGCAACTGTGTCCCAAGTAAAACGAACACCAACCCATTTAAACTAAAAATTATCACTGACCAAGTATTCTTAGAAAGCAAGTTCAATTGGGCAATTTCAGGGTTCATTTTTTTATAACTAAGTGAATGCACCATTCCACCACTAACTACAGCTAAAATTCCGTTCACACCAACTTTTTCCGCCACCATAAAAATTAAAAATGGCAACAAAATTTCCATTAGCATAAAAGAAGTCATATTTTCGATTCCTAGCTGGCGTAATCCCCGCATAAGCCCAATTTTTAGCACACTTAACACCGCTCCAAGCGCAATCCCACCAAGCGACAGCAGTAAAAAGCTCGTTCCCGCTGACATAAACGAGAAGGTTCCAGTTACAAGCGCCAAGACTGCAAATTGAAATGAAACTAGTCCAGAAGCGTCATTGATAAGCGATTCGCCTTCCAAAATATGCATAATTTTATGTGGCACCCGCACCTTTTCAGCTAGCGCACCGACCGCAACTGCATCCGTTGGCGCCAGTGCCGCAGCTAGCGCAAACGCGGCCGCAAAAGGTATCGCCGGAATTAAGTAATGAATAAACGCCCCTAAAATCCCAACCGTTACAAACACTAACCCGATTGATAGCGATAAAATAGCCTTACGATTTTTCCATAATGATTTTTTATCCGTACTCGCACCATCATTAAAAAGTATTGGTGCCATAAACAGTAACAAAAACAGCTCCGGATTTAAATCCATTGTATGTTCTCCAAGTGGAATTGCTAAAATAATCCCTAGCAACACCTGAATTAAAGGCACCGCAATACTCGGCAAAAATCGACTCAACACATTAGATAAAAACACTGCACTCAACATTAATAAAATCAGTTCAAATATCTCCATTAATACATCCCTCGTTCCCGTCTCCATGCCAACACGACCAATCCCCGAGCGTGGCATTTCTTCCGTTCTCATATTAGCAAAAAAACTTTTCGGAAACATCCGTCTCTGTATGGAGTTTTTCACTTATGTTCACTTTTTTTGGTACACAATTTGTTCATCAACAACCGTCATCATCACAGGTATATCGCGAAGTTCCACGTGTTCTAGCCGAAATGGATCTTCTGCTAAAATCGTAAAATCAGCTACAAATCCTGGCGCAATTTTTCCACGTGTATCCGTTTTATAACTCGCAAACGCGGCACCTTTTGTATATAACTGAATGGCTTCAAATACAGTAAGCGCCTGTTCCGGCCAATATGTTGTGCCGTCCAAATCCGCATTCGCAGTCCTCGTAACAGCCGCATGAATTCCCCAGAACGGATTCGGCACTTCAATCGGCGCATCACTCCCACCAGCTAACGGAAACCCCGCGTCTAAAAGGGACTTCCAAGCAAAAGCAAACGGCGGATGATTTTCGCCAAGCACATCTACAGCCCACGGAAGATCACTAGCCATAAATTGTGGCTGTACATCAAATAATACAGGCAATCCCGCGGCTTCTGCTATTAGTTCTTCTGTTAGCCAAGGTGTGTGAATTAGTCTATCGTATTGGCCTTTTTTAGGTGGATGTGCCAGTAAAGTACGAATCACATTGGCAAAAGCTTGATCTCCTAAAATATGAATCGCCACAGGCAACCCTGCTTTTCTTGCCGTTTTAACTAACTCTTCAAAAGCCTCATCGGAATGAATTTGCAGACCTTTTTCATTCGGATTATCCGCGTATCCCGCACTCATTAACGCCGTCCGAGAGCCAACTGTTCCATCATAGAAAATTTTCATAGCTCCTAATTCTAAAAATGCATCACCACTTACAAAACTTTCTTTAGAAGCCGAAAAAGCAGCTAGTTCCGCATGGTGAATGAGTAGATGCGCACGAAATGGTAATTGATGCGCACCAACTGTGTTTCGAAAAGCAGCCAATGTCGACTCAAATCCGGTGAAATAATGTAAATCTTCCGAGTGGGCTCCGGTAACTCCTTTAGACCATAGATCCGTTATTGCGAGTTTTAACCAAGCGTTTAATTCAGACGATGTAGCCGCTGGAAAGGCATCTATCGCTAAAGTGGTGGCATTATCTCGTAAAACACCCGTAAAGCACCCTGCTTCATCACAAACAATTTCACCTCCGCCATCAAAACCAGTTTCCGAAAAATCCGTAATCTCTGCGCGTAATGCCGAATTTATCGACACGCTATGGTAATCAATCCGCCTCACTAAAATCGGGTTCGTTTTACTTACTGCATCCAAATCAGCTAAAGAAATCAATGTTTGTTCATCAGACCATTTATTTTCATCATAACCTTCTACAAACAACCACTCATCACTTGCAAGTTGTTTTGTTCGTTCCGCAACAAGGGACAATGCTTCCTTTTTGGTCGCCGTCTGGTTTAAATTCAGTCGTTCCAAAGCTTGTCCATACCAAAGCAAATGAATATGCGCATCAACAAATCCTGGAAATACCACGTTTCCTTCCAAATCAATCGTTTCTGTGATTTCTGCTGCATATTGTTTTTCCAACTCCGCCTTTTCTCCAACCGCGCAAATATAACCATTTTCCGTTAAGACTGCAGAAACTTGATCTCCTTCTGCCGTCATTTGATAGAATGTACCATTTTTCCATAATTTCATTTTTTATTCCCCCTGATTGACGGAAATTTTCATGGCAGCTTTTTCTTGTTGGTCCTTTTTCTGTAGAATTTGTTGTAAAGTGATGCTAATTAGCGCGCATCCAAGTAAAATAAATGCGCCAATGAATAACGCTTTGATGCCGCCAAGATTTTGAACAACGATTGCGCCTAAAAATGGTGCAAGCATTCGAGCGGCTGTTGCCATCCCGTTCACAAGTCCTTGATACAAACCAGCTGCCCCTTTTGGTGCAAGTTGGTAAGCAATCGTTGGAATCGCTGGCCATGCAAACATCTCGCCGATTGTTAAGAAAGTCATCCCTAGCACAAAACCACTATACGCACTTGCATTCATTGCAACGACAAAAGATAAAACAAATAATAAAATACCAATATAAATTTGCGCAAGTAAGTATTTTTTAAATCGGTTAACAACAGGAATTAACACCAGCTGTCCGAGCACGATAAGCGCTCCATTTAAACTCCATAAGTTTCCGTATTCGCTAGATGTTACCCCTTTTATTTCGGTCATATAAGTAGATAAATTCGACTGCCACTGCACGTGCGGCAATTGGCAAAGTAAATAAGTAAGCAGCAATAGCACAAAAGAGCATAGTGCGAGTTTGGTTGGAAATTCTCGTTTTGCTCCTTTTTTACGATGTTTCGTTTCGGCGCTTACCTTCTCTGATTTCCAGTCAATCTTATGGAAATAGAAGAAAAAGTATGCCGCAAAAGCAATCGCAAATACAAAAGAACCGATGTATACTTGGCTCATTCCTTGTTTCGCTAAAAGTCCTGCGAGCAGTGGCCCAATCGCAACTCCAATATTTTGCGCCACATAAATTGCATTAAACCCAGTTCTCCCACCAGTTGGATGCGTTAATCCTGCAGCTGCATAAAGACCTGAGAAAACCATCCCCATCGCGATCCCCACTGCCCATAAATTCCAAATAAAGAACGGAAATCCGTGAAAGAAGCATAACGAAGCTGTTGAAAGCACTAAGATAATTGTGCCAATTGTAAGCGAAATAAAACCAGAAAAACGGTCGAAAATAAGTCCACCGATAATACTAGAAATAATACCTACTCCTGAATTAATCAATAATACTAATGAAGCATTCGTTGTCGACATGCCCAATTCTTGCGTCATGTAAATCATATTGAAAGGCCAAATAAACGAGAGCCCTGTATATAGTAACACCATTCCAATAATAACAATCCATAAATCTTTTGGTAACCATTTTGTCATTTCCTACACTTTCCCTTCATTAAAACTCACCTTTTTTAGGTTATCACACCCAACCACTTTCGAAAAGAAAAATTTCACCAAAAAACCACCTAGCAAAATTTGCTGGTGGCTAATAAGGGACTGGCGATAAATCCCTATCATGGTTACTTCTAAGTGTACTATGAATTCGACTTTTTGTCTTTGCTAATATAGGAAATATTTCAATTAATTTTTTTTAACAATTTATCATACAATAAATCTCTCAAATAACCATGAAACTGCGGTACATCTATTTCGAGATAATAGCCCAACTCATAAAGAATATGCTGTTTTTTCAGTTCATTAACTTGAGAAACACATATTTCTTTTGGAACTTCTTGCATGATTTCTTGGCGAAAAAAGTCTTGTGCTATTTTCCAAGAGTTTGTATGAAGTCTATGCGGCATTTCAGTAATAAACCACTTAATGCAATCCTCTTTTCTTCTATTTAAAAAGTTCATTTCTATGGCAGCTAAATCTTCAACATGCACATTGCCCATGATTTTCAATATATCGGCTACATATGCTAAAGGAATTTTCCAAGCTACGGTTTTGCAAAGCGGCCGAATTTTTGTTGCTTCTCGAGTAAAACCAAGAATAGTCCCTTTTCCCCAAGAACTGTTTCTTTGGGCAAATTGCGTTACCTCGCCTTCATCAATTGCGTAAACATATTCACTGTTTTCTGGGCAATCAATGATTTCATCCTCGTCCCAATAGACTAGTTCTGCTACTTCTTGAAACCTTGGATTATTTGTCAAAGTAAGCATTAATTCCATAGTAAACTTTTCTTGCATATATCCCGCCTCCTCAAAATCATTGCGCCATCGCAACTTCCTTTATCATAATAAAAAAAAAGCGAGTGATAAGTTCTCAAAGAACCTTCTCCTCGCTTCTTTTGTCCATTTTGTGACAAAATTACTTATGTTATTTTTACAACGTTAACTTTTTAACATTTTATCGAAAAATAATATAAAAATTTATCTTTACTTTTTAGAGTCCCCTTTACGAATAACCCACCAAAGTGAAAGGCAAGTAACTCCTTGAAGAACAAAAAACAAGCCGAGGATAATACCAATTGCGATCGCTACTAATGTATTGGTAAACAAGGAAATAACCGCAATGATTATCCCTATAATTCCCATAATTAGCAGTAATGTCCACCCCGGAAAACCTTTTACAGCAAAAGCCGTTAAAATTTTCAAAATGGCGGATGCTAATATCCAAATCGCGAATATAATAATGAAAATACGTTCAGCTATATTCGACTCAAAAATGGCAAAACCGCCGACAAGGATAGATAAAATCCCATCAAGCATTATCCATTTGGAAATGCTCCAATATTTACTCTCGCCAAAATAAGAAATAACTTCATTGATCCCATTTAATACTAAAATTATCCCAATAAAAATAGTTAGTGCTTGTAGCGATGTGCTTGGATTAAACATTAAGTAAATCCCAAGACCAATCATCACCACACCGAGAATTAAAACAAAATAAGTGTATATTTTTCTCATATCTTCGCCCCCTCTTTTAATGGTTAGTTAGTAATGATCCTGCCGCTTCATCAATAATAAATACTACATTCGGATGGTTTTGTAAAATCGATGCTGGACAACTTTCGTCAATTGGTCCCTCAAGTAATCCTTTGACCGCCTCAGCTTTACGCTCACCAGAAGCAGTTACTAAGATTTGTTTGGCATCCATCATATCCGCTAGCCCAAGTGTAAGCATTTGGGACGGCGCTTCGTCTTCTTTTAAGTTGTTATACATAATTGTGCTTTTAATAGTAGATTCATCGCTATCTGCTAAAAATAAGCGTGCGTCAAATGGCGTCCCTGGCTCGTTTGCGCCAAGATGTCCATTTACTCCTAAGCCTAAAATTTGTAAATCGCGCTCATTTTCAGCCAAAATTTTCTTATAACGAGCAATCTCGTCTGTGAAATCAGCTAAACTTCCATCTAACAATTCTACTCTTTTTGGCATTTTGGTAATTAAGTCATAGAATTTTTGGTGCATGTACGTGTAAACCGTGAAAGAATCATCGCGCTTTGCCACATATTCATCCAAATTCATTAAAAATACTTTTTCGATTGGAATTTCACCGGCATTAATTCCTTTGACAAGCCCCTCGAACATACCATCAAAACTAGCTCCTGTTGTTGTATTGATAACTGGATTGTCGTTTTCAGTAATGACTTGTTTAACAACTTCCAGTGCTTCTTGTGACATTTCTGTATAAGTTTTTGTTCTGATTAATTTCATTAAAAAATCCCCCTCTATATGCTTTCATTACCCGAACTATCATTTCTAAATCAAGCCATGTTTTTGGAAACTAGCAAATAGGCCGTCTTCGTCTACTGATTTAGTTATATCATCAGCCAGTTGTTTTAATCCTTCTTTGGCGTTCCCCATTGCAATACCAGTTTCACAGTATGTGAGCATCTCCGCATCATTCATACCGTCACCAATGCCAATCGTGTCTTTTTGATTGCCACCAGTATGCTTAAGCAGAAACTCAATTGCCGTCGCTTTATGAATATCTGGAACCATTAATTCGCCACTGTCATCACCAAAAATCGGCACAGTACAATGCATTACTTCGAACTTACCGCTAAATTCTTTTTTAATATCTTCAAAAGGAACAGCTTTATTTTCCAAGAAACAAGCTTTGTTCACATCAGTACGATAAAGATTTGTTTCACCGTACGTTAACCCTTGGACAAATGGATGTGGGTTGTTCACTTTTTTCTCACGTGCGATTGGGTCGTTTTCCACATCACCATACACTAATTTATCTAAACGGGCTTCAAGATTTGGACTAGCAAACAGCCCCCCATTTGATTCTAAATAAAAGTCTAATTCTTTTTCCGTAAAGAAATCTACCATATGAACGACATCTTCATCCGCTACTTTTTTATGATAAATAATTTCGTCATCTACTTCAATGTAGCCACCACCAGCACCGATAATACCATCAAAACCTATTGATAAAATGGAATCATATAGTTCGGGTTTTGAACGTCCTGTACATAAATATACTTGATGTCCATTGTTACGTGCTTGAATGATTGCTGTTCTTGCAGATTCTGGAACAAGTCCATCATCACTTACAAGCGTGCCATCCACATCTACAAATACTATTTTTTTCATCATGTAATACCTCTTTTCGCTCGTTAATAGTTTAATTATAGCATTTCTTTGCTGGGAAGGCGCCCCATTATATAACAAAAAAAGCAAGATTCCCATTTTCAGGAAATCTTGCTTTTTGACTTATTTGTTTAGTTTTCTAAAGCCATTAATTTTTGATTATCATCCAGTGCTGATTCGTGCGCATCGTGGCGTTTTTTCAAATGACTCATGGATAGATATAGTAAGCCGACACATGCAATCATGATAATAGTTAGAACGAGCATTGACATACTGTATACATTTGGTCCCATACCGGCTGCCAGTGACTCTCTAAAGGCATAAATCGAGTAAGTCATTGGTAGGAACGGATGGATTAAGTTGAAGAACCATCCTGTAAGTGGCATTGGGAATGTTCCGCCTGATCCCGCTAATTGAACAATGAGTAATACCATCGCGATGAATCGTCCTGGGTTATCAAATGTCATGGCAAGAAGCATGATTAAGAACATATAAGCAAGTGCTGTAATAATCGCTGTTCCGAAGAATTCAACAATGCTATCTGGTCTTAGTCCAAGTGCAATCATGATGCCACCTTCAAGTAGGGCCATCGCAACTGCTGCGACAAAACCAAGTGATAATTTACTTAACCACCATTTGTATGCTGGTTGGCCTTCCATCGAAACACGTCTAATTGGCATAATGAAGTTGAATACCAGTGCACCAACATATAGAGCAAGTGATAATACATATGGTGCTAATGCATGACCATAGTTGCTTACGTGTGTATATTCGTTATGAGCCAGTTTTGTTGGAGAAGCAATCATATTGAATGTTTTATCGGTTGCTTTTGTATCTTTCACTTGTTGTGCTCCGTCAGCAAGTTTATCTGTTAATTCTGTGCTGCCGTCTGTTAATTTAGTCAGTCCATCACCTAATTGGAAAGAACCGTTCGCTAGTTTAGAAGAACCATCGGCAATTTTAGAAGAGCCGTCTGCTAGTTGGCCTACGCCTGAAACTAGTTTTGGTGAGTTCGCTGCTAATTGGTTTAAACCACCTGCTAATTGGCTTGAACCAGCTTGAAGTTGGTTGACCCCGCCAGCTAGCATTGGCACTTTGGCTGCTAATTGGTTTGTTCCACCTTGCAGTTGTGTTGCGCCTGAACGTAATGCGGCTGAATTACTTGCAAGTTTATTACCGCCATTATTTAACTGACTTAATCCATTTTCCATATCTGAGCTACCGGCAGCAAGTTGTCCTACGCCAGAAGTTAGAGTTGGGATTTGGCTGTTAAGTTGATTTGTTCCAGCAACTAATTTCGCGTTACCAGCTTGTGCTGATTTTAATCCCGCAGTTAGTTGGTTCGCGCCGCCAAGTAATGTTTGACTGCTAGAACCATTGATTGCTTGGTGGATGCTGTTGAATGCTTCGTTTGTTCCACCGTGAACTACTTTGTATCCAGCCGAAATTTTCGCTACACCAGTTTGTAATTCTTTAACTTGTGTTTGAAGTGCTGCTAAATCAAGACCAGATAAGCCACTTTGCAATTGTTCGACTGTCGCTACTTGAGTGGCAGATTTTTGTGTTTCTTTATCTAAATCAGCTTGAATAGCATCAATAATTTTTTGTTTATCTTCTGGACTCACACCAGCTGTTGCATTAATTTTTGTTTTAATTGCTTCGGCATCAAAGTTCGCGTTCGATTTAATAAATGTTAAGCCACTTTGTAAATCGGTTAAACTTTTTTGTAATGCTTCTAATTGTTTGGCAAGTGCTGCATCTTCGCCATTTACACTTTTATTTAATTGGTCAATACCTTGTTGTAGGTCGTTCATACCTTGTTTTAATTGCGCAATTTTTCCTTGTGGATCGGTTAAATTACCATCTAACTCTTTTAATCCTGCTGAAAGTTTATTGCTGCCATCAACGAGTGAATCTAAACCTGTTGCAAGGCTGTTTTGACCGTTATTTAGTTGTGTTACGCCAGATGCGAGTGCCGGTACGCTGCCATTCATTTTGTTCAAGCCGTCAGAAAGTGCAGTGGACCCAGTGTAAGCTTTGTTAATTCCACCTGCTAGTGTATCTACGCCTGAAGTATAAGTGGAAACACCGCTTGATAATTTCGTTGCCCCGCCATCAAGTGCCGCCACACCGTCTTTCAGTGGTCCTACACCAGCAGCAAGCGTCGAAACACCTGCATTTAGTTTATCGCCACCAGCGGCCGCCGTATTCACGCCATCTGTGTAAGTTTTCAAACCAACTTCTAACGTATTAGCGCCATCTTTGAAAGTTAACGAGCTATCTGCAAGCGTTTTTAAGTTCGTTGAAATGGTTTTATTACCTTCTTGTGATTTTTCAAGGCCATCTTTAATTTTTCCAGAGCCATCTGCAGCTTGGGCGAACCCTTCACCAGACTCTTTAATTTTATCGAAAATTGCTTCTGCGTAAGATTTTGTTACTTCGGCAGAAACTTCATTTTTCAATTGTTTGGCACCTTGTTCACTTACAACTTGACCTAAATAGTTAAGCGAGCCGTTTGTTTTATAGGATAATTCCATTTTTTTCGGATTTTTATCTAAAACAGATGCTGCATTTTTAGAGAAATCTTTTGGAATCGTGACAATCATATAATATTTGCCATCTTTTAAGCCTTGTTCTGCATCTTCTTTGGAAAGAAAATTCCAATCGAGTTCTTTGTTGCTTTTCAGTTTTGTAACTAACTGATCGCCAACATCCATTGTTTGACCGTTATAATCAACCGGTTTGTCATTGTTAACTACCGCTACTGGTAAATCCCCTGTTTTGCCGTACGGATCCCAGACGGATTTTAAGAAAAAGCTTGCATATAAAAGTGGAATAAACAGAATAACTACAAATGATAAAAGTAATATTTTGTTTTTAAATAATTTTTTCCACTCATTTTTTACCATATCCATTTTACTACCGCACTTCTTTCTTTTAAAGATTTATTACGCTTCGTTCCAATCTATGATAGTGGTTCGTTCTTTCCCAATCACTTGCTCTACTAAAACAGATAATTTTTGTGAGTATAAATAATTAGCGTATTCTTTATCAGCGTTTCTAAAAGCACTTGTAATCGTGTGAATACCGGATTCTGCAAATTCATGATAGTCCGAGAAAACAGTGTGGATTAAGTCTGAATCTGGGTATGTATCGATTTTCCCTTCCACTGCTTCTACAATATCCAACAAATTAATTTCTTCAGGGTCTTTAGCAAGGGTGAAGCCACCATTATTTCCGGAAACTGAATTAATCAGCCCACTCACAACTAGCTTCCTCAAAATTTTACTAATATAAGACGAGGACGAATCACGCAAACGGTGATGAATAGTTACGGAAGAAATGGGAACATCTACCTTCTGGGTGTACAACATCGTCATAATACAAAAAACCTGGTCCATACTTTTGCTCAACTTCATCATTAAATCCTCCCTCTTCCCATTATTACCTTTCAATATCCTTAATGGACATTTAACATCTATATACAATACACCCATTTTTTTTAAAGTGCAAGTGTTTTTTACTAAAAATGGAAAAAATTTAATGAATGCGTTCTTATGAAAAGGTATTCCAACAAATAAGACACGTTAATATGTATATTAACGTGTCTTATCGGTTAACAAAAAAGCATTACCACTAGCATGTTTTTTTAGAACACCCACTGATAATGCTTTTATCGACTTATTTTATACTTTGTGCATAAGAAAAAAATCCAAACAAAGAATCTCTGAAACCTGTAGACATATTTTATATGCTCCTTTTTATATCAACGGAAAATAATTCTGTTCTTAATCAAAATCATAAACATAGACTTCAATACCGTTATCTAAAAGTGTTTTTTTGATGATAGGTTCAATAATTTCCCATTTACCACCAGCTAATCCACACCCAATTCTAGGCATATGAATACTCGCTTGTTGTTCTTTCGCAATTTCACATAATTTTTCTAAGCAGCTTTCCACCGCTTCGTACCGAATAGGCGCACCTTTTGACCCTGTTTTAATTCCTTTCTGCCCAATCATGTTGCAAATACTTATATAATCAGTCACTGGAACTAGTTGAACTTCCCCAAGCTCAAAATTATTCTTATCTTTATACCATTTTCTATAAGCTTTCTCCGGCTCTTTCCACTTGCGAGAAATAGCTAAAACAAAGCCCTTTCCCCAACCACCTACATCATTACAAATATGTGCAATAATTTTATTTCCTTTAGCCATTGGATTTGTTGCGTCGCCTTTTAAATAAGTAATCTGTGTCATTTTTTCACCTCTGTCGATTATTTAAGCATTGTTAACTCATTAATTACTTTTTGTAATTTGCATAACAGATCATTAAAATTATCTGCCATACAAACCATAGTAGGTTCCTCCCAATTCAAATTCTTTATCACAAAAATTTTATATTGCTTCTCATAATAACCAACATCTAAAAGCAAATCATCTGGATATTGCACTTGTAATATATCCTCTTTCAAAAGGTCACTTTGATCAAGAAAAGCAATATGTCCATTTTTAAAATTTAATTTTGAGAACATTTAAATATAAGCCCCTCCTACTAAATTGGTGTTTACCATCTCTATTTATAACACAACTTTCAAGCATAATCTACCATTGAAATAAAGCATTAGCAACGAATCGTTAGCAATGTTGGTACTGTTGTCTCAAAAATTTTCTTGCGCCTAGAAAAAAACTGGAATAATTTTCGAAAACAAACGTGCTAATCTTATAACTGTTCCAACAAACAATGACTTAGGAGGTGCTTTTCTCGTGTTAACTGATGATGTTCCAAAAAAATCACATTTACCATTAATTAAGCATCATTCTAATTATTTATAGCTTCGTTTAAACGTATTTCCGCAAACAAAAATATTTTGGAGGTAATACACAATGACTAAACAAGCAAAGTCTTTAACCTTATTCGGATTTTTCGCCATCACGGCTTCCATGGTTATGACTGTTTATGAATATCCAACATTTGCCACTTCCGGCTTTCATCTAGTATTTTTCCTGCTTCTTGGTGGATTTTTATGGTTTTTGCCTGTTGCTTTATGTGCAGCAGAAATGGCGACGGTGGATGGTTGGCAAGAAGGCGGTATTTTTTCTTGGGTAGGAAACACACTCGGGGAACGCTTTGGTTTTGCCGCAATCTTCTTTCAGTGGTTTCAAATAACAGTTGGATTCGTTACAATGATTTACTTCATTCTCGGCGCGTTGTCCTATGTATTTGATTTCCCCGCGCTCGAATCTAATCCTTTTATTAAATTTATCGGCGTGTTAGTTATCTTTTGGGGGCTTACTTTCTCCCAATTAGGCGGTACGAAAAACACGGCTAAAATCGCTAAATTTGGTTTTATTATCGGTATTCTCATCCCAGCAATCATTTTATTTATTTTAGGTATTGCTTACGTTGCTGGTGGAAATCCACTTCATGTCACTTTTTCCAAAGAGGCGTTTATCCCGGATTTCTCAAAAGCTTCAACATTAGTCATCTTCGTGTCATTTATACTCGCTTACATGGGTGTTGAAGCTTCCGCGAGCCACGTCAATGAAATGACCAATCCAAAACGCGATTATCCGCTAGCAATGATTATGCTCGTTGTTTTAGCTATCGTGCTTAATACAATCGGCGGCTTAACTATCTCCGCTGTGTTACCTTTAAAAGATTTATCCCTTAGCTCCGGCGTTGTGCAAACATTCCAAGCATTAATTTTACACTTTGGTTCCGGCTTAGGTTGGGCAGTAAAACTAATCGCGATGATGATTGCGCTAGGTGTCATGGGTGAAGTCAGTGCCTGGGTAGTCGGCCCATCACGCGGCATGTACACTGCAGCCGAACAAGGCTTACTTCCCGAAAAAATGAAAAAAGTAAATAAACACGGAGTTCCTGTGCCACTTATTATGGTTCAAGGCGTCGTAGTTACCATTTGGGCAGCTATTCTCACATTTGGTGGTGGTGGAAATAATTTATCATTCCTAACTGCAATCTCCTTAACCGTTGTCATTTATTTAGTCGGCTATTTACTATTTTTCATCGGTTACTTAGTACTTATTTTCAAAAAATCGAGCTTAAAACGCACTTACCAAATCCCTGGTGGCAAAATTGTCAAAGTGATTGTGGCGCTAATCGGCTTAATAACATCTGTATTCGCTTTATGTATCTCATTTGTTCCACCAGCATCCATCGCCGCAAAAAGCGATATGACCTACATTGTTATCTTATCAATCAGTTTCATCGTCACCGTGTTAATTCCATTTATCATCTACGCTGTGCACGATAAAAAAGACACCACACCAAAAGATATTACCCATTTAGACTCAAGTGATATCAATAAATTTACCCATCCAAGAGCTCGCGGCGAACATATCATTAATCCCGACGAAAAACATATTATGAATCAAGACAAATTATAGGAGGAAAAAATCATGTTATATAGTAAAGAAAATCAAGAAAGCTATTTAGAACCCGTTTTTGGATCAAGTGCAGAGGATCGCGATATCCCTAAATACACACTTCCTAAAGAACCACTTGAACCTCGAATTGCGTATCGTTTAGTGAAAGACGAACTTTTAGATGAAGGTTCCGCCCGCCAAAACCTAGCTACTTTCTGCCAAACATATATGGAAGACGAAGCAACCAAATTAATGTCCGAAACCTTAGAAAAAAATGCAATTGATAAATCCGAATACCCAAGAACAGCCGAACTAGAAAATCGTTGTGTCAACATTATCGCTGACTTGTGGCACGCTCCAAAAGACCAAAAATTCATGGGAACTTCGACAATTGGCTCTAGTGAAGCATGTATGCTCGGCGGAATGGCGATGAAATTTGCTTGGCGAAAACGCGCTGAAAAACTTGGTCTTGATATTTATGCGCAAAAACCAAACCTCGTTATCTCATCCGGCTACCAAGTCTGCTGGGAAAAATTCTGTGTTTACTGGGATATCGATATGCGTGTCGTTCCAATGGATAAAGACCATATGCAACTCAATACCGACCAAGTCCTTGATTACGTCGATGAATATACAATCGGTGTTGTCGGCATCCTTGGTATCACCTATACAGGTCGCTACGATGATATCTACGCCCTAAACGAAAAACTAGAAGAATACAATAGCAAAACCGATTACAAAGTCTACATTCACGTCGATGCAGCAAGTGGCGGTTTCTTCACTCCCTTTGTCGAACCAGATATCATCTGGGACTTCCGCTTGAAAAACGTTATCTCGATTAACACTTCCGGCCACAAATATGGCCTCGTTTACCCAGGTATCGGTTGGGTCCTTTGGAAAGACAAAAGCTATTTACCAGAAGAACTCATTTTTAAAGTCAGCTACCTTGGCGGAGAAATGCCAACTATGCAAATCAATTTCTCCCGCAGCGCCAGTCACATCATCGGCCAATACTACAATTTCTTACGCTACGGCTTCGAAGGCTACCGCACCATTCACCAAAAAACAAGCGACGTCGCACAATACCTAGCAAATGCGGTCGAACAAACCGGTTACTTCGACATTTACAATGACGGCTCCCATTTACCAATCGTCTGCTATAAATTAAAAGAAGACGCCAATGTAAAATGGACATTATACGATTTAGCGGACCGTCTCCAAATGCGCGGCTGGCAAGTTCCCGCATACCCACTACCAAAAAATCTAGAAAATATCATTATTCAACGTTACGTCTGCCGCGCTGATTTTGGTTTCAATATGGCAGAAGAGTTCATCCAAGACTTCCAAGCTTCCATCGAAGAACTAAACAATGCCCACATCCTTTTCCACGATGCCCAACAATCTGGCGTCCACGGCTTTACACACTAAGAAAAAGGCTAGCCCCTCAAATAGGCTAGCCTTTTTTCATGTTCTTTTATTCTAAGTGACTGAATCGCATTTTCCAAGTCTTCTAAATCCCGATCAAAAAACGCCAAAGAAATTGGAATAATCGTCCCTTGCACCGCTTCCTTCAATTCCATCTCACAGTTCGGATGACAAAGTACAATCGTCGGCTCATTTGACTCCGCTAAAACCTCATTCAACTCCTCCACCGAATGAAACATCGCCTCATTTACCTTCACCTTCCGCCCAAGCTCCTGTTCCACCTGAAACTTACACGACTCAAAATTAATCAAATTAAACGAAAAAATACAAATTTGCACCGGATTATTCCATTTATAAATAAGCGGATATAAATGAATCGTCAAATAATTAATATGCGAATCAATTAACAACGTACGGCGCCCACTCGCCTCATTCCAGCGCTCCAACACACTTTTCACAACCAAGTAAAGCGGCTGATACTTCTTATCCAACAACCGTTCATTACTCGGAATAAGTCCCTGCAAATTAAACAATGTCTTCTTCAAAAAATAACAAAGCGCGGCCCGAAAAAGCGAGTGGTTAACGACTTCCTCCCCAAAATATTCCTCAAACAAATCTATCAAAGACTGTAAATCTTCATTTTGCAAGATTAATTCATTAAACTGCTCAAGCTCCACTTTTTTCATCGAAGCATCAATAATACTAAAATTAGTCGAATAATAAATCAACATCAAATACAAATAATCATTATACGAAAATTCCTGATCAAGCCCTTTTTCCAGTGTTTCCTTGCTACTTTTCCGAACCATATCAAGAAACCTAGACGACTCAATATATTTCTGACACTGTTCATCCAAAATAATCGCACTTGTCGGAATATCCCTCTTGAATACCATCGAAATCAGCGACCGAAAATAAGCATGCCCTTCCGCATTATGCGCCAATGCATCAATATTAATCCGCAAATTCAAAGTCGCCATAAAATCATCAATCAATTTCTTTTCACTATCTAAAAGCGGATAAATACTCACACCATATTCCGCCTGAAGAAGCGCAATCAAATATCGAACCCGGTACTCCTTCCCAGTAATCCGATTATTATTAAGCGTCAAATCAATTTCCCGAAGAAACTCCTCCACCTTATGTTTCAACCGATATGCATGCGAATGCGAAATAAAGTACGCATCCATAAAATCAGTAAACTTACACTCCTCCACATTCGTAACAAAAAACGCCACACATTTCAAAAACATTGAGTTATCATATAATTTATATAAAACCTTGCGCTCCGTCGCCCCGTTTTGCAACTGACATCGATACACCCAATTATCCGCACATTCCTTCATCTGGATAACCATTAAACCAGCAAGTTCCTCATTCAACGCATGAATATCCGACCGCACCGTCACCCGCGAAGTCCCCATATATTCCGCAATTTCATCTAAATTCGTATGCTTATTCTTAAGTAGAAAATCACAAATCAAACATTTCCTTTTGATATCCTTTTCAATATAATTCGTAAGCATAACTATCCTCTCCATGAAAGATTAATCAATAATAGCTTTCAGTCTTCTCCTTGTTAAAACACTCACATATAAATACAAATAGAAATAATTCTAAACTTTAATTTTGAGAAGATTTAAATATAAGCCTCTCCTACTAAATTGGCATTTACCATCTCTATTTATAACACAACTTTCAAGCATAATCTAGCATTGAAATAAAAAAATACCAACGAATCGTTAGAAACGTTGGTACCATAGTATACCGGCGGCCGGGGTCGAACCGGCACGCCCTTGCGGGCACAGGATTTTGAGTCCAGCGCGTCTGCCAATTCCGCCACGCCGGCGTAACAATATAATAAATTATAACTTTAAAACATTAATTATGCAAATGGAGGCGCCAACCGGATTTGAACCGGTGATAAAGGTTTTGCAGACCTCTGCCTTACCACTTGGCTATGGCGCCGTATACTGTTCAATTTAAAAAGCGGAAGACGGGGTTCGAACCCGCGACCCCCACCTTGGCAAGGTGATGTTCTACCACTGAACTACTTCCGCATTAACTGGGCCAGCTGGATTCGAACCAACGCGTGACGGAGTCAAAGTCCGTTGCCTTACCGCTTGGCTATGGCCCAACAATTATATTAAACTAAAAAACAAAAAGGGCGGATGATGGGAATCGAACCCACGAATGCCTGAACCACAATCAGGTGCGTTAACCACTTCGCCACACCCGCCATTATTTTATTATATGGCAGGGGCAGTAGGAATCGAACCCACACTGGAGGTTTTGGAGACCTCAGTTCTACCTTTAAACTATGCCCCTATAAATGGTGGAGGGGAGTGGATTCGAACCACCGAACCCGAAGGAGCGGATTTACAGTCCGCCGCGTTTAGCCACTTCGCTACCCCTCCATATTAAAAAAAAGAAAAAAAGTGGCTTGGGACAGAATCGAACTGCCGACACCTTGAGCTTCAATCAAGTGCTCTACCAACTGAGCTACCAAGCCATAATGGCGGTCCCGACGGGATTTGAACCCGCGATCTCCTGCGTGACAGGCAGG